>JBDLSU010000270.1:0-3762 GCA_039799405.1 Pseudomonadota bacterium
TCCGGCACGGGTGAAATATTCACATCCAGCCGGTCGGCCGCCGCATAGAGCCAGGTACCAAAGTAATAGTTTTGGCCGTTCTCTAACGCCGCCACGGTGAAGCGCGCATGCATGCCGGTAAACGTAGCCTCTTGCCCGGCTGCCAGAAAATAGCCGTGTGGATTGGTGAAAATTGAGCCATGGCCAGCAGTCAAATCCGGCAAATTAACCAATGCAGGAAAACTGCCCTGGGCACCGACCAGATTAAAACTGCTGTTGGTCAGGGTAAAGTTACTGCTATTTTCCGGGCTGCGCGTGTTATCCAGCTCGATGCTCATGGCAAAAGCTTGATATTGGCCGCTGGCCGCCATATGCACCGATTGGCCCGGCGCAAAGTTGATGGTTAAATCGATGGTATCGCCCTGGCGGATCAACAGTGGGCTATCAAACAAAATATAGGGTGAGAAAACGGCGCGAAAGCCATTAAAATCTTCAACCGCAGGCAAACTCACGGTTTGATTAAGGGTAATAATATCGGCCCAGCTTGACGTTGTACCAAGCGCCAGGGCCAGCGCCAATGCGCTCTTGCCAAACAAGTTTTTCATGAGTATGCCATCCTGATGTAAACACGCAGCCAGGTCATAAAAAGAGTATCCCGTCACCGCACCATGACCAAAGTCCAGCAGGGGGATTTTACCGGACAATAAGTGGTTTGATTGGCTATATTTCAAATTAAAGCTGCATCAGGCGACGCCTCCGCAATAAAGCGAGCGCACCGAGGCCGCCCAGCAACATGCCCCAAGTGGTGGGTTCTGGCACGGCGGGAGCGGTGAAACTGAGCTGGTCACCGCGCGCATACACGGTGGTGCCCAGATAGTAGCTTTGGCCGTTTTGCAATGCGCCCACCGTAAAGCGTGCATGCATGCCGGTAAATGTTACGTCTTGCCCGGCTGGCAGATAATTGCCCGCAGCCCAGGTCAAAATACCGCCCGAGCCGCCCGTCAGATTGGGCAAATTCAATTGCGCCGGAAAACTGCCCTGCGCGCCCAGCAAATTAAAGCTGGTGTTGGTGATGGTGAAATTACTGGTGCCTGCCGGGCTACGCAAGCCGTCTTGCCAGATATTCTTCGAAAATACCTGCACCCCACCAGTGCTGGTGAGGTGTGCGCTGGCACCGGGTGCGAAGTTGACGGTCAGGTCGATGATGTCGCCCTGATGGATCAATACGGATTGATCGAAAGAAGAAAAAGCAGAACTAATGGATTGTTGACCAAACTCAGCAAAGGAAGCCACCCCGCTCACGGTTTGATTGAGTGTAATTACATCGGCCAGGGCCGAACTTGCGCCACTTGCTGCAATGGCAGCGATACTGACCAATACTGCCTGCTGAATGCGGTTTTTCATCATGGTTCCAATCACGAACGGGGATGGGGGTCGATTTATGTTGAGCTTGATCTCTATTGTCAAATAGAAATTGGATTCTACCTGACAACAAAACGCTGTGCCTGTTTTTCCGACAATTCGTTGCCTTTATTTTGCTACTCGTGGCCGTTTCCTGGCATCCTGTCCCTGTGCGATTGACGGCACGCAGCGCGCTACGGATACTATTGACCTTACCAAATATCACCCGCACTCAACCAAGGAACCTCATGAAACTGCCGCTTGCCCTCGCCACTCTGTGTGCCATCTCGATCAGTCAGGCTTTTGCCGCAGCAGCCGCCCCCGCCGCACCGCCCACAGCGGCCAACGGGGTCATCACCTTGCTACCAGCCGGCCAAATTGGCCCGCATTGCACCAAGGGCATTGAGGCAGTACAAGCGCAGATCCGCTTGCTGGAAGCAATTCCAATGCATCAGGTCAACGCCAGAACCATGCTGGGCGGTTGGAATCAACTGAAACACCTGCTGCAACAACTGGATGGCCCGATGGAGCTGATCGCCGAAACCGCGCCGGAAGAAGCCGTGCGTAAGGCGGCGGAAGCGTGTAGTTTGAAGGTGGCGGCGCTCCCCAACGCGTATTTGCAAAACCCGCAGTTGTATGCCCGCATCAAAGCGGTGCGCAGCAAAGATCCGGTGGATTTGCAGGCGCGACAGGATATTTTGCTTGATTTTGAAGACCGTGGCATCGCCCTGCCAGCGGCCAAACGCGAACGCGCCAAAGCCATCTTTGATCAACTGGAACAGTTAAGCCAGGATTTTTCGCGCAATACCCGCAGCATGACGCAAAAGCTGGCGTTCAGTGCAGAGCAATTGAAAGGGATTCCGCAAGATGCGCTGAAAGACCGGGCCAAAGACAGTGAAGGCCGCTATGTATTCGGCATGGACTATCCGGCCAACGATGCGATCATGCAAAATGTCGAAGTGGAAGCCACGCGCAAGGCGTTTTATCTGGCGTTTAACCAGCGCGGTGGCGCTGAAAATCTGGCCCTGTTGAAACAGGCCACGCTGCTGCGACGCGAACTGGCTGGCTTGATGGCTTACGACAATTATGCTGACTGGGCCATCAAACGTAAAATGGCGGGCAATGCAAAAGCGGTGCAACAGTTTTTAAGCCAGGTGCAAGCCCAGGTCGGCGCGCTGGAGAAAAAGGAAATTGCCGAGTTACGCAACGAAAAAGCCGCCTTCACTGGCCAGCCGGACGCCCAATTGCAGCGCTGGGATCAAATGTTTTATCAGCAGCGCCTGAAAAAATCGCGCTATAGCGTCGATCAGCAACAGGTACGGGCGCAATTTCCGACGGAGGCCACGCTGGCCTGGATGTTAAAAGTCAGCAGCACGCTGTATGGTGTGGAATTTAAGGAAAACAAAACCCTGCCGCTGTGGCAGCAGGACGTGCGCGCCTATGATGTGCTCGATCCGAAATCCGGCAAGTATCTGGCCAGTTTTTATCTGGATTTATTTCCGCGTGAAGGCAAGTACAGCCACGCCGCCGCCTTCCCGGTACGGCGTGGTTCGACCTCGCTGGGGGTGACACCAATTTCAGTGCTGGTGACCAATTTCAACCGCAGCGGCTTTGATCAAAATGAACTGGAAACCCTGTTCCACGAATTCGGCCATATCTTGCACGGCGTGCTGTCACAAGCGCGTTATGTGATGCACTCCGGTACGGCGGTAAGGCGCGATTTTGTTGAAGCGCCATCGCAAATGTATGAAGAATGGTCACGCCGCCCGGAATCGCTGGCATTATTTGCCCATGTCTGCCCGACTTGCCAGCCCATCGACCCGCAACTGATTGCGCGCATGAATACCTCGCGCGCCTTCGGCCAGGGCTTGCAATATGCGCGCCAGGTGGTGTATGCCGCGTGGGATATGTCGCTGCACACCAGCACCCCGCCCGACCCGATGGCGGCCTGGAAAGCGATTGAAAGCCAAAGCCCGCTCGGGCATATGGAAGGCAGCATGGTGCCCGCTTCGTTTGGCCACATCATGAGCGGTTATGGTGCCGGTTACTATGGCTATATGTGGTCGGAAGTGCTGGCGCTCGATATGCTGTCGCGCTATGGCGAGAATGTGATGGATACGAAAATCGGGGCGCGCTACCGCAGCAAGATTCTGGCGCGTGGTGGCGAGCAGCATCCGGCCAAACTGGTGCAAGCGTTTTTAGGACGAAAACCCAGTCCGGATGCGTTTTTTAAGGAAATTACCGGGCAGCGGGTGGAGCAAAAACATTAACACCGGAGTGATTATCTCAATCCGTGCTTCTCAAAATGCAGTCTATACTTGGCATCATTGCTTACTTTAACGGGAGCGCAGCATGAAACAACGGGCATTGGGCAAGGCGGGT
>JBDLSU010000271.1:0-6163 GCA_039799405.1 Pseudomonadota bacterium
AATTCCTGTCGCCATGCCCAAGCTAAAGAAAATGAAAGAGCTGCTATTTCGTACCGCTTAGCCCTTTTGCAACACCAGCCTGACTTGGCAATGGGCGCTGCTACCACTCGCATTGGCGAACCGGTGGTAGCGTCCAGGCCGACACCACCCGGATCACATGCCGCGATTTAGTACCGATACAAGCGCCGGATGCTGCCAGCAATCGCCAGCGCGCTATCCTTGCTGTAACCACCGCCACCCATAAACACAAAGGGAATCGCCAGTTCTTTCAGGGTATCGGCGATCAGCACATCGCGCTCAATGCATTCCTCGATACTCAAATTCATACGGCCCAGTTGGTCCATGATCAACACATCGGTGCCCGCCACCACAAAGGCCAGAGCAAACGTCCCGTCCTGCGCCACTTTTTCGCGCAGAATTTGCAGTCCGCCGCGTAATACCTGGAGGTAAGTTTCGCCATCGATATTGCTGTGGACAGGCAGCGGAATATCGACGCGCTGTTTGGAAAAATTGCCCCTTGGGTAAATGTCGTCGTTGAATTGATCGACGATGGTGATTGCTTTGTCTTCGCGAAAGGTATTGGCATTACCATTGCCATGGTGCGCATCAACGTCAATAATCAGAATCCGGGTAGTGGCATCGATTTTGCCTTCCTCGCGCAATTCCTGCACCGCCAGATTGATATCGTTATAGATGCAAAAACCTTCGCAACTGGCACGGCTGGCGTGGTGATATCCGCCTGCCATATTCCAGCAGTTCACCCCGGTCAAGGCCAAACGCGCCGCCTCCAGGGTCGCAGCCACACCCCAGCGCATGGGCAACAAAATTTTTCGATCAAGAAAGGAAAATGGCACCAGTGGGATTTGCGGGATCTCCAAGGCACGCAGAATGTATTGCTTGCTTTCGTAAAGCCTGCTGATAATCCGATCTGCGTATTTTTTGAGCGTGTCCAACGGCATCGCCTGAGCTGGCGACACAATATCGACTCCGGGCAAACCTTTTATATCGTTAAACACACGACGAAATTTGACACCGTCAAACGGGTGCAAAAAACTGAAGAAACCAAAATCGATATTGAACTGTTTATGGTAAAAAATTTTCATAAGAGCTTGATTTCTTCAACAAACTTGAGTGGCGCATTATCTGGTACTTGGGGCCTGCCGCCTGAATTTCAATGTGTCCCAAAACATCATCTTCGTTCAAAGTGCGCACCAGGGGGCCTTGGTTGACCTGAGCCACAGGAAAGCTGCGCCGGATATCGTGAATGATCAGGCAACATTTTTTAGGACAAGGCCAAAATTTCATTTTGTTTGCTGCCACTGACCGCCACCTCCCTTACAATCTGTCATGGCCGCGCTCATTTCGGGTGCCCGTGCCAAATTGGAGATGCCCGTTGATGCCACTCTTCTCGCCCAGGCTGATCATTTTGCTCTTCCTGCTGTTTGCTGGCAGCGCGCAGGCGCTGACGCTGATTGGGGAAGATGACTGGTATCCGTATTCTGCGGTCAAGGATGGCAAGTTGCGTGGCTTTGCGGTGGATTTGATCCGGGCCGCGTATGCTGCAGTCGATATGCCGGTCACCTTCAAATCGGCACCCTATGCGCGCTGTCTGAAGCTGGTTCAGGCCGGGCTGGAAGTGGGCTGTTTTGACAGTCTGAAAGATGAAAAACTGACACGCGATTTTTTGTTTCACCAGGAGCCGATTTTTCGTGCCGAAATCGGGATTTTTGCCCTGAGTGGTGTCGCGCAAACGCAGTTGAAGCCGGTTCATTTGAAAGGCAAACGGGTCGGTGTTACGCACGGTTATACCTATACCGATGAAGTCGATCAGGACGCCAGCATCCGGCGTGAGGTGGCACCTTCGGACTTGCTGAATTTGCGCAAGCTGCTAATGAAGCGGTCCGATTACGCGCTGGTGTACACGCGCGTGGTGGATTATCTGGTGACCCGGTATCCGGAGGAATTCAAGGGCAAGATCCGCCAGGTGGGGATGGTGTCGCAAGACAATTTATATGTCAGTTTTTCCAAAGTCCACCCGGATGCCGCCCGTTATGCTGCACTGCTGGACCAGGGTTTGCTGAAAATCCGGCGTAACGGGCAATATGCCAAAATCGAAGAACAATGGCGTGCGCCAGCGCCCTGAATTTGATCACCATTTATCGCGCAATCGATGGCAATTGCGGTGGCGATGGATGCCACCAGTGCGGCAAAACCGGTTCTTTCACAGAGCGATATGGATTGTCGGCCCAACAGGCCGCTGGCTCTCGGCCACCATCAAGGGCAAGCGCAAGGTAAAGCAACTGCCCTCCCCCGGGGTCGAGGCAAAATACAAATGCCCGCCATGTTTTTCCACAATCTGAAACGCAATCGATAAACCCAGCCCGGTACCCACGCCAACCGCCTTGGTGGTGTAAAACGGTTCCATAATCCGCGCCTGGGTGGCGGCGTCCATGCCGGGGCCGTTGTCTTCAATGCTGATCACCACATGGTTATCCGCCACATCGTGCTGCAGGCGCAGCCATAGTTTGCCACGGGTGTAGCCACGGGTGTCGCCACTGTCGCCGCTGGTGCTACCAGCCTGGCTGTTGCGTTTTTCGTCGATGGCCTGGCAGGCGTTGACCAGCAGGTTCATGAATACCTGGTTGAGTAGTGCGGGCCAGCATTCGATTTGCGGATCGCAGTCAAATTCGGTGATGAATTCCACGCTTTCCTGCCAACTGGTGCGCACCAGGTTGAGGGTGGAGAGCAGGCATTCGGACAGGTGTACGGTTTTTTTGTCGGCTTCATCCAGCCGGGTGAAGGCGCGCAAGTCTTTGACGATGCCTTTGATGCGCTCGGTGCCGTTGAGCATGATGGCGACATTGTCAAACAACCGGGCAAAGCGCTGGCGGAAGGCTTGCAATATTTCGGGGTCGGCATCGGCTTCCACCAGTTGCGCCACAAATTGTTCAAATTCGGCGATATCGACGCGCTGGTTTTGCACTGCCACATGGACAAAATTGACCGGGTTGTTGATTTCATGCGCAACGCCAGCGGTAAGCGTGCCCAGCCCGGCCATTTTGCCCTGCAACACCAGTTGCTGCTGGGTTTCTTGCAAGCGTTTGTGGGCTTGCGCCAGCGCACCATGGGCGCGCGCGTTGGAGAGCGCAATCGCGGCATAGGCGCACAGGGTGCGTAAAATCATCTGGTCACGCGCAGCATAGGCGAAGCGCTGGTAGGACTGGATGGTGATCACGCCCAATACCTCGTCGGCCAGTGCCAGCGGCGCAATCATGCGGCTTAAGGTCGGTTTGCTGGCCAGCACCCAGCGCGGATCCGGCAAATCCGGGTCCTGATCGGCCATGATAAAAATGCGTTCCCGCGCGCAGCGGGCGGCATCAAATACCGGATCATTCAGTTGCACACTGAAATTGGGTTTCATATCAGGATGGTGCGAGCGAAAGCTGCGGTTTAACGACTGCTTGTCGTCACTCATCAGATAGATCGTCATCAAATCCATCGGCAGCAAATGCTGCACATGACGCTTGAACACCTCAAACACCTGTTCCATGTCCAGATGCGCGGTGATTTCCTGGCCGATGCTGCCCAGGTGCGCCAGGGTGTCACTGGTCTGCTGCAAAATTTCGGCGCGGCGCGCTTCGGCTGCCAGTTCGCGCTGGTGCGCCTCCTTGATTTCGGCGCGCTCGGTCTGGTGTGCCACCTGCAGCGCCAGCGCGCGGTTATTGGTTGCTCGCGCCTGGCTGCTTTCCCGGGCGCTGCTGGCACGGCGTACAAACTGGAAGGCTTGCGGATAGTCGCCTTCTTTGGCGTATTCCTGCGCCAGCGCGGCCAGCAAATCGGGAGCCAGCAGATAGCCTTCGATGCAACTGCCGAGGCGATAGGCCTGGCTCAGATAATGCAGTGCCACGTTTTCGACGCTTATGCCGGCTGGCCGTGGCAGGGCCGGATGGCGTGCATGAATTTGCGCCACCACCCGCAAGGCGTCAACTTGCCGACGTGGCTCGCTGCTGGCTTCGGCCAGTGCCAGTTGCGCCACTTGCTGCGCGTTTTCGGCCTGGCCCAGCCCCAGCAGCGCATGGGCCTGACCGCAGCGCGCCGCATGTAAATGATCGGCATGCTTGAGTTCGATGGCGCGCTGTTGCAACCATTCAAAATTTTTCAAGGCCGGGGCATAGTCCTGGCAGACCAGTTCCACTTCAGCCAGATGCCACAATGCCATGCTATAGGCGCGCGATGCGGGCAGGCTGGACAGCAGTTCCAATGCTTCTTGCAGCATGTCTTGCGCTATTTCATATTGCTGCAGATGGCTGAGTGTGGTGGCGGTCTGGATCAGGGCCAGGCCGGTCATGCCGGGCCAGTCGTGCCGACGCGCCAGCGTCATGCCGCGCTCTACCCATTGCAGCGCGGTCTGATATTCGTCCAGACAGTAAAACGCCTCACCGATGTTAATGGCGGCCACAATCGCATGGCGCAACTGCCCGCTGACCAGTGCCAGCGAAAAGGTCTGGCTCCAGCGTTCAATCGCGGGCACAAAATCACCGCTATAGCGGGCAAACACACCGAGCGCATCTTCAAGCCAGCAGCGCGCGCCCGGGTGCAAGGCGCTGCTCTGGGCACCAAAATACTCGCCCCAGCGCCGTTTGGCCGCCAGCACGTCTTCAAATGCCAGGTAGCGGGCCAGCGTGGCTTGCGCTACCAGCAGCCGTACCGGGTCGCTGATGCCTGAGTGAATCACCAGCAGCAAAGCCTGGTCGCGCACCTCGCCCTGCCCTTGCGCCTGGGCAATCCAGGCGCGCAGCCAGCAGGCATCGGCATAGCCAGCCAGCGCGCCGTGCAATTGGCCCAGCGCCAGGAACCCGGACTGGGCCTGATGGGCAAGCGCCAGCGCAGCTTCGATTTGATTGTGCAACAGCGCTGATTCGGCACGCACCAGCAGCAAACGCAGCACCAGCAATTGGCGCTGTGGCTGGCTCAGGCGCAGGGTGGTACCGGCCTGCTCACGCCCCTCCAAGGCCGCCAGTGCCGCCGCTGCGGCATCGGCCAGTGCCAGCGCGCGCTGCTCGTTGCGCTGGCGTAGTTGCCAACTCAGTGCCACTTGCAGCGTAATGCGCTCTTCCCCCTGGGCGCTCAGAAAATCCTGTTCCAGTTGTGCCAGCGCCTCGTTATCGGAAAAAAATTCCATCGTCTTACTCCTTGAGCGCGCTTGCGCCTGCGACTGGTAACACTGGTGACACTGGTGACACTGGCGAGAGCGGCAGGTGGATGGTAAAACAACTGCCCTGCCCAGGCAGCGAGGTAAAGCCAAGATGGCCGCCATGTTTTTGCACAATGCCAAAGGCGATCGACAACCCCAGCCCGGTGCCCTGCCCGACGGTTTTGGTGGTATAAAACGGTTCCATGATGCGCGCCTGCTGCGCTGGTGTAATGCCGATGCCGCTGTCTTCAAATTCAATCACCAGCAAACCTTCATGCCGGAACAAACGCAGCCACAGTTTGCTGCGTTCCGCGCCCGGTGCGCCTTCGGCTTTGCGTTTTTCTTCAATCGCCTGGCAGCCATTGACCAGCAAGTTCATGAACACCTGGTTGATCAGGGCGGGCCAGCAGGCAATTTTGGGCACGGCTTCCAGTTCGGTAACGAATTCCACTTTTTGCTGCCAACTGGTGCGCACCAGGTTGAGCGTCGAGAGCAAACAATCGGCCAGATCCACCATTTGCGGATCTTCGCTGTCAATACGGGTAAAGGCGCGCAAATCGCGCACGATGCCCTTGATGCGGCCGGTGCCATTGAGCATGGTGGCGACGTTTTCATTGAGACGCGCAAAGTGCTGTTGAAAATCGTCCAGAATCTCCGGCGCAGCGTCGGCTTCCACCAGGCCCAGCACAAATTCTTCAAACTGTTCCAGATCGGCACGCTGGTTTTGTGCCGCCACATGCACAAAGGTGGCCGGATTATTGATTTCATGCGCTACCCCGGCAGTCAGGCTACCCAGCCCGGCCATTTTGCCTTGCAACACCATTTGCTGCTGGGTGTCTTGCAACTGGCGGTGCGCCTGTGCCAGCTCGCCATGGGTTTCGGCATTGGCCAGCGCAATGGCGGTGTAGGCGCACAGGGTGCGAAAGATCATTTGTTCGCGCGCACCAAAGTCATAAGCTTCGGGGCGGG
>JBDLSU010000272.1:0-8878 GCA_039799405.1 Pseudomonadota bacterium
ATCTTTTCACCCAACGTATTCAAGCCACCTCCACCGCCCCAGGTGCCACCAGCGGCAACCTGACCAAAAAACAGCTCCCCTTACCCGGCTCCGAACTCACCTTCAGCATCCCCCCCAACAACCCGGTCACAATGTTTTGCGACACAAACAAACCCAGCCCGGAACCGCCCTGCCCCAGCCTGGTCGTGAAAAACGGATCAAAAATCCGCTTCAAATCGGCATCGGCAATGCCTACGCCATCATCCTGAAAGCTCAAATCCACCATGCCATTGCGGCTTTGGGCGTGGATCAGCAGCGAGCCGCTTTCGCGCCCGGCGAAGGCGTGGATGGTGGCGTTCTGGATCAGGTTGTCGATCACCTGTCCGAGCGGGCCGGGGTAGCTGTCGCAGCCGATGCTGGCATCAATTTCCAACTTGATTTCCCACGGCGAATTTTTCATGCTGGGGCCGAGTGCGGCGATGTGGTCTTCGATCAGGTCGCGCAGGGTAAAGTTGCGGCGTTGTTCCGAGGTTTGGTCTACCGCCACCCGCTTGAAACTGGCGATCAGGTGCCCGGCGCGCTGACATTGGCGGTAGATCAGGTCGGCCAGTTCGCTGCTTTCACTAATAAATTGATCGAAGCTGGTTTTGGTGAGCTGGCCTTTTTCGGCCTGGCCGCGCAATTCCTTGATGCGCTGCTGGAACGACGACGCCGATAGCACCGCATTGCCAATCGGTGTGTTGAGTTCATGCGCCACGCCCGCCACCAGGCCACCGAGTGAGGCCATTTTTTCGGATTCGATCAAATCGTCGCGGGTTTGATTCAGCTTGGCCACGGTTTCTTCCAACTGCTCGGAAGCAGCCTGCACCAGCGCCAGCCCACTGACCACGCCCTGAAACCGCTGCTCACATGCCACCGCAAAGCCACGGTGGAACAGTTCCGGCCGGTTTTTGGAAATCCACAGGCTGATGTCGTTGATCAGCGCTTCGTGTTCCACGATCAGCGGTTTGGCATCCATCATGGTGGCAACCGGTTCGCCGCCAAACACCTCCGGGCCAAATTTGCGGAAATACTTATTGAAAAAATCCATCCGGTAAACAATGCCAGCCACCATCTCGTTGTGCAGCACCGGCAAAATATCCACCTCTTTATTGCGCGAAAAAAAATCGGCCACCATGGCGCAGGTCCATGAATGATCCGCGCTAAGCGATGACTGCATGATGCGACGAATAAACCAGGTGGACGACATAAATCAGGCTCCAATCTCGTATGGGTCGGGTGACGGTTTGTTTCCTTACGGAAGTGCATTATTCCGTGGGGAAACTTTTTCCGCTAACCGCAGGGTAGCATGGAAATCTTACGATTGCGTGACATGGGGCGTGAGCACACATGGCGCAAAGCGCAATAGCCGCGTAAAATACCCGTCTTTGTGCCAACCGTTTGCCCATCATGACCATCGTGCTCTCCACCCTCAACGCCCGCTACGCCCACGCCTCGCTGGGTTTGCGCTACCTGCTGGCCAATATGGGGCAATTGCAGGGGCAAACCCGGCTGGAAGAATTTGTCATCGGCACCAAAACCACCGAACTGGCCGAACGCCTGCTGGCGCATGCGCCGCGCATTATCGGCTTTGGCGTCTACATCTGGAACGTGGAAGAAACCACCAAGCTGGTGGCGATGTTGAAGCGCATTGCGCCCAAGGTGGTTATCGTTCTGGGTGGGCCGGAAGTATCGTATGAATCAAATGAACAGCCGATTGTGCAACTGGCGGATTATTTGATTACCGGCTGGGGCGACATTACCTTCGCGGCGCTATGCCAGCAAATTTTGCACGGCCCCAAACCGCTGATGAAAACCCATGTCGGCCTGCAGCCACCAATGGCCGAAATTACCCTGCCCTATCATTTATACAGCGATACCGATCTGGCGCAGCGCACGCTGTATGTGGAAGCCTCGCGCGGCTGCCCTTTCAAGTGTGAATTTTGCCTGTCCGCGCTGGATAAAACCGCCTGGCCGTTTGAACTGACGCGCTTTCTGGATGAACTGGAGAATTTGTACCAGCGCGGTGCGCGCCTGTTCAAGTTTGTCGATCGCACCTTCAACCTGAACATTAAAACCAGTTTGAAGATCATGCAGTTTTTCCTGGACAAACTGGCAGCCAACCCACAAGACCCGGTGTATGCCCACTTTGAACTGGTGCCAGACCATTTGCCGGAAGCCCTGAAAGAATCGATCAAACAATTTCCCCCCGGCGCGCTGCAGTTTGAAATCGGCATCCAGAGTTTTAATGTGGAAGTGCAGGCACTGGTCAGCCGCAAGCAAGACAATCAAAAAGCTGCTGACAATATCGCCTGGCTCAGTCAACATTCCAAAGCGCATATGCATGTGGATTTGATTGCAGGTCTGCCGGGCGAAGATATTGCCAGTTTTGCCGCAGGCTTTGACAAACTGGTGGCCTTGCAGCCGGATGAAATCCAGTTCGGCATTTTAAAGCGGCTACGCGGCACGCCAATTATTCGCCATACCGAACCCTATGGACTGGTGTTTGACCCGACCCCGCCCTACACCATTTTGGCGACGGATCGCATCAGCTTCCATGACATGCAACGCCTGGTGCGCTTTGCGCGCTATTGGGATCTGGTCGCCAATTCCGGGCGCTTCCAGCAAAGCTTGCAGGCGATTCTGGCGGATAGCCCGTTCCAGCGCTTTATGGATTTTTCCGACTGGTTGTACAGCAAAACCGACGCCACTCACAGGATTGCGCTGGATCGTTTGGCCGGGCTGGTGGGGCAATGGTTGCAAGCGCAGGGGCTGGATGCCACGCAAGTCAAGCGTATGCTGACCAATGACTATGCCGGGCGTCATATGGTCGCAGAACCGGCCAGCAAGCAAGAAGCGGCACAACAAGCAGCAGCACAAGCAGCACCGCAGCGCCAGGCGCGCCATCTGGCGCAGGCGCATTAATGCAAGCAGCGCAAACCAGCGCAATAGCTAACTCAAATCCGCATCAATCTGGCCCAGCCTCTGGTAGGCCAGTTCAAATTCATATTCATCCATCCACTGTTCCAGCAACGCCATGTCCTGCGGCCCCAGCAGATTGAGCAGATTCGGGCGGATTTGCTTGAAGTAGTCGTTGGCTTCGCTGTCGTTATCGGCCAGCAGGGATGCCAACTGGCGTACCTGGGCTTGCATTTGTTGTTGCTCGCTGGGGTGGGCCGGTAGCGTTTCGGGTTGTTCCGGGTGCAGGGTGAAAAAGCGATCCAGCCCGGCCATCAGGGTGGCAAAGCTGCGCTCCAGCACTTGCAGGCGGCTGTCGATTTGTGGGCCGGGCAGTTTGTTGTGGGCGTCGTGCAGGCTGCGTTCCAGCATTTTGGCGGCGTGGGTAACTTCATGCGCGCCAATATTGGCGCTGATGCCGCGCAGGCTGTGTACCGCTTCGCTCAGGGTGGTGCGCAAGCCGTGCTCAAAGTGGCTGCGCAGTGCGCCCATCACATGGCGCTGGGTTTTGCGGAAGCGTTTGAGCAAGTGCAAATACAGGTCGCGGTTGCCTGCCACATGGCTTAAACCCAGGTGGCTGTCGAGTTCGGCAAAGTCTGGCAGGTCAAGCGGGCCGACCGGTTCGCCGGGTTGCAAGGCGTTTTGCAGCAAGTCGGCATCGAGCCAGCGTTCCAGCATCTGGTACAGGCGTTCGGGGTTGATCGGCTTGGTCAAAAAGTCTTGCATGCCCACTTCCAGGCAATGTTCGCGAATTTCTTTGAGCGCATGCGCGGTCATGGCGATGATCGGAATATGGTTGAAGCGCGCATCGGCGCGAATCGCCTGGGTGGCACCATAGCCATCCACTTCCGGCATTTCCACATCCATCAAAATCAGTTGATAGGTATCCGGCCCGGCGAAAAACAGTTTGTCCACCGCTTCCTGGCCATCCATCGCCACATCGACCGTAATGCCGACCACGCGCAACAATTCCACTGCAATTTGCTGGTTGATGTCGTTATCTTCCGCCAGCAAAATGCGGGTGTCGTGAAAGCGCAGTTGCGGTGCCACGATTTTGCTGCTGGGTTTTTGATTCGGTTGCAGCACGATATTGAGTTCGTCAAACAACTGGGTCTGGTGAATCGGCTTGTACAAAAAGCCTTGCACGCCGATGCGTTCGGCCAGTTCCTGTTCTTGCCCGAAATTGGTCAGCAAGATCAAAATCGGCGGGTGCGCCAGTGGTTCTTCGGTCAACAGGCGGCGGAACAGGCTGAGGCCATCCATTTCCGGCATTTGCCAGTCGGCCAGTACGATGCGATACGGGTCGTGCGCGGCTTCGGCCTGGCGGATTGCCTGTAGCGCGGCGGCAGCACTGCCGCAGGCATCGACCCGCAGCGGGCGCGCCTGCAGCGAATCAACCAGATTAGCCAGCGCCAGCGGGTGGTCGTCCACTACCAGAATATGGGCGTGGTCAAACGCGGGCGGCAGTTCCGGCACGGTGTTATTCATGCTGGCGACTGGCAGGGTAATGTCAAAGCTGAAGCACGAACCTTTGCCCGGTTCTGATTCCAGCGTAATATGCCCGCCCATCAGTTCGACCAGATGGCGCGAAATCGACAAACCCAGCCCGGTGCCACCAAACTTGCGGGTGGTGGAATGGTCGGCCTGGGTGAAGGCCTGGAATAATTTGCTTTGCTGTTCCAGGCTGATGCCAATGCCGGTATCGCGTACCCTGAATTGCAGGTGGATCTGGTTGGGTGGCAAAACGTCCAGCAATTGGCAACTTAGTTCCACTTCACCGCGTTCGGTAAATTTGATGCTGTTATTGACCAGATTGATCAAGACCTGGCCCAGCCGCAACGAGTCACCCACCAAAAAGCGCGGGATATCGCGCGGGATGCTGAACAGGTATTCCAGTTGCTTGTCGGCGGCGCGCTGGCAGGTGACGCTGGCGACATTGGTTAGCACTTCATCGAGCATGAAGGGCGCGGTTTCAATATCGAGCTTGCCCGCTTCGATTTTGGAAAAATCCAGAATGTCGTTCAAAATGCCCAGCAGCGAAAACCCGGCGCGGTGGATTTTGGTGACATAGTCTTGCTGCTTGGGGCTGAGCATGGTCGAGAGCGTCAGATGCGCCATGCCGATGATGGCATTCATCGGGGTGCGAATTTCGTGGCTCATATTGGCCAGAAAGTCGGACTTGAGACGGGTGGCTTCTTCGGCTTTGATGCGCGCCATTTGCTCGGCCTGCATGCGTTCTTCGATCAGGCGGGTCTGGATCAGGGTGGCGGCGGCCAGTTGTTCTTGCGCCTGGTTCAGGGTTTCCAGGGTGGCGGTCAGTTGGCGGTAAGCAAAGGCATTGTCGAGCGCAATGGCACCATAGGCGCACAGGGTGCGGAAGATCAGCCGTTCGCGCTCGGCATAGGCGTAGGCTTGTTGCGCCTGCACGGTCATGACGCCCAGTACCCGGTCACCAATCATCAGCGGGGCAAACATGGCGCTCAAGGTCAGCAGGGTACCGGGGTTGAGGAAGCGGTTGTTGACTTCCGGCGCATGCTGGATCAACACTTCGGTGCGCTCGCGCACGCATTGCGCGGCGTTGGAGTTGAGGTCGCTTACGGCAATGGTGCGCGCGGCCAGGGGTTGCCCGGCTTCGATGCCGAAGGCGCGCTGCAATTGTTCGCCTTCCAGATCGAGCAAATAGATTGAAAACGAAACCACGTCCAGCAGGCTGTGTACATGGCGATCCAGCACTGAAAAAATCGCTTCCAGCTCCAGGTGTACGGTAATTTCCTGGCCGATGGCGCTCAGGTGGCGCAGGGTTTCGCTGGTGTGTTGCAATACCTGGGCGCGCTTGGCTTCGGCGGCGGCCAGTTGGCGCAAATGTTCGCCTTCGGCCTGGGCTCGTTCGGTTTGCTGGTGTACCCGCAGCGCAATGGCGCGGTTGGTGGCAACCTGGCCGTGCGTCAGTTCGCGCGCGGCACTGGCTTGCAAGGCCATTTCATAGGCTTCCAGATGCTTGCCCAGCTTGGCATACTGGCGGCCGATGGCGTCCAGTACATCGCCCGGCACGGTATAGCCTTCAATCGCGCTGCCGATATCGAGTGCGGTTTGCAAATAATGCAGCGGCGCATTGTCGTGGGTTACTTCCGGCGGCAAGGGCAAATTGTGTTCGGCATAAATATCGGCCAGCACTTTCAGGATTTCGATCTGGCGCGTGCCATCTTTTTGCGCCTTGGCGCGCAGCAGGGCTTGTTGCGCCGCTTGCAGCGCCAGTTCTGGCTGCTGCAGATAGTTGAGCGCATGGGCTTGCCCACGGCGCGAATCGATCTGAAAATCGGCCTGGTTCAACACGTCGGCGCGTTCTTCCAGATGGCGGAACACTTCGAGCGCAGCACCATAGTCGTTACGATCCAGCAGCAAATTGCCAAGGAAGGACAAGGCAATCGCATAACTGCGCGCCCCGGCCAGCGGGGTCAGGGTTTCCAGGGCTTCGTGCAGTACTTCCTGCGCCATTTCCAGTTGCCCCATCAGGCGCATGGTTTCGGCGGTGTACATCAGGCAAGCGCCCATGCTGCGCGGCCAACTGCCGGTGCGGGCCAGGCTCAGACCGCGCTGCATCCAGTCCAGCGCGGTCTGGTGGTCGTTGAGTTTGGAAAAGGCTTCGCCCAGATTGGTGCAGGTGATGATGGCCGAGCGTACCTGCCCGGTCTGGATCGCGGCATCGCGTGACAGCAAATAGTGCTTGGCAGCCAGACCAAAATCGGCATGCAGCGAGGCTACCAGGGCAAAATAATCATGAATCCAGGTCGCCAGCGACAAAGGCACCGGCTCGGAACCGGTTTCAAAGCGGCGGCTCCAGCGTGCTTCGGCGCTGCGCAAATCGCGGAACACGGCCCAGCGTGCCAGGCTACCTTCGGCAATGGCGGCGCGCAAGGCATCGCCTCCTTGTTGCGCATATTTGATGGCCTGATGCAATTGTTGATCGCGCACATCATGCAGGCCACGGTCAATTGCAATGCTGGCGCACAGCCAGTGGGCGTCGGCACAACCGGTGTCGTCACCCAGTGCCAAAAACAGCGCCAGGCTGTCATCGGCCAGGGTTTGCGCTTCATCCAGTCTGGCTGCCAGCCAGGTGGTTTCACCCAGCACCAGGCCCAGCCGGGCCTGATAGCCTTGCAACTGCGCCGGGGGCAGCGCCAGTTGTTGCGCCAGGGCCAGCGCTTCTTCGGCCAGTTGGATGGCACGTTTGCTGTCGCGCTGACGGATATGCCAGGCCAGTGCCGCCAATACCGGCAGACGCACTTCCCCCTGTAACGGGGGCAGCAGCGCGTCCAGGCGGCTGACTTCGGCATCGAGGGCAAACATTTCCATGGTGATGTTTTTCGCGGGCGGCAGTAAAGCTGAATTTTAACCCTCATTGGTGCTGCTGCTGGCAAATGCGTGCTTAATAATTGGCCGACCTCGTCGAATGCAAACAGTCCTGTAAAGTTTTAGAGGGCAATCAAGGTTGTTTGCGTAAGATTAGACTTGATTTGATTAAGTGAATAATCAAACCAGGTTGTTGGTTTCCTGCGTGATCCAGCGCGCCAGTGTGTGATACAAATGATCCGGGTTGATCGGTTTGGTCAGGTAATCCTGCATGCCTTCCTGCAGGCATTGTTCGCGCACATCGGCCAGCGCATGCGCGGTCATGGCGATGATGGGCAGGCTGGCAAACTGGCTATCGGCCCGGATCGCGCGGCTGGCCTGGTGACCATCCATTTCCGGCATTTCCAGATCCATCAGCACCAGGCTGTAACCCTGTGGCCCGGCGGCCTGCAATTTGCTGATGGCTTCCAGCCCGGTATTGGCAATATCGACCCGGATGCCGACCGAACTGAGCAGTTCCACGGCAATTTGCTGGTTAATGTCGTTATCTTCCGCCAATAGTACGCTGGCACCGTTGAAATGGTATTGCGGGTGGTGGCGGTTGCTGTGGCCCACTGGTGAAAACAGCGAGTTCAGCAAATCCACCACAATGGTATGGGTAATGGGTTTGAACAAGATGCCGTCAAAGCCGATCTGGTCGATTTCATGCTGCATTTCTTCGCGCCCGAAGCCGGTGACCAGTACCACCCGGGGCATGCTGGCCGGTGCCGGGCGCTGGCGTGCGGCGCGTGTCAGTTCAATGCCATCCATGCCCGGCATTTGCCAGTCGGTGAACAATAGCTGATATGGGTCTTGCTCGCGCTCGGCCGCGTAGAGCGCCCGCATTGCCGCCACGCCACTGCTGGCCTGATCAACCCGCAAACCCAGCGCCTGCAGCGATTGCAGCAGCACTTGTAAGGCCAGCGCATGGTCATCCACTACCAGAATCCGCGCGTTGTGCAAACCCGGCGGCAAGGTCAGGGCGCTGCCGTTGGCTTCGGCTTGCGCGAAGGGTAAATCAAAATAAAAGGTGGAACCTTGCCCGGTGGCAGTGTCAACCTCAATTTTGCCCCCCATCAGTTCCACCAGATGCTGTGAAATCGACAAGCCCAGTCCGGTGCCGCCATATTTGCGGGTGGTGGAGCCATCGGCCTGGCTGAAGGGTTGGAACAACTTGCCCTGTTGTTCCGGTGTCATGCCGATACCGGTATCACGGATGGCAAAGCGCAGTTGCAGCGTGCTGGCGTCTTGCTGCAATACGCTGCACGACAAATCGATTTCACCGCTGGCGGTAAATTTGATGGCGTTGTTGACCAGATTGATCAAGACCTGGCCCAGCCGCAAGGGGTCACCCACCAACTGGCGGGCAATGGCGGGCGGCACGTTGAACAGATATTCCAGATGTTTTTCCGAGGCACGCTGGCTGGTCACGCTGGCGACATTGTTGAGCACATCATCCAGATCAAACGGCACGTTTTCGGTTTCCAGCTTGCCCGCTTCGATTTTGGAAAAA
>JBDLSU010000273.1:0-5231 GCA_039799405.1 Pseudomonadota bacterium
AGCGGGAAAAACAGGCGCTGGAACTTGAGGCAATCAGGCAACACCATGCCCGCGAACAAGGCCGTGCCCAGCAAGCGCAAGAGCAAACCTTGGCCCAGCAAGCCACCCTGGCTGCCCAGGAAGCGCAGCATCAGGCTGAAAAGGATCGCATTGCCGCCGACCAATTACGGCAAGAAGGGGAGATGCGCTCGGCAACCAGCAAGCATGAACAGCAGCTTGCGACAATCGCAGCCTTAAGCAGTGTGCCGCGTGAAACCCTGCTGATGAACGCCGACTCCGACATGAAGGTGCAAGCCATGGCTAATGTGTTGTTGGCCCAAATCGTGGCCAGCCACAACCTTCAACCGGAACAGATTCTCGCATTGGCAACCATGCTGCAACCCATTGCCGCACAGCAAGCGAACCACCAAACAATCCGAAATGGCATCACCCCGCCCGATTTAACCCAGTTTTTCCAGGCCCGGCCCGCTCAACAGCGCCACTTGCACCTGAGTTTTTTGAATGAAAACGGCCATGAAGTGACCCGCGCAGCCGTAAACGATGATTTTATTTTGCAAATTGACCTGGCACAAAAAGGGTATTTCGCCCTGTTTGCTTTTGGCACAGGGCGGTATTTTTCACAATTGTTTCCCACCACACTGGTGCTCAATACGGCATTGGACGCCGGACGTTATCTGTTGCCGGGCGAACGGTTGTTGCCCCTGCCGAATGCTTTTTTTGGGCCAGAGGTGGAGCGTATGTATTTTGATGAAGCAGGGCAAGAGGTGTTGCTGGGTTGTTTGTTGCCCAGCAAACCGAGCGGTGAACTGGCGCAATGGCTGCGCCCGCTGGAACCCGATTCTCGCTTGAGCGATGCACGCATGCAAGCCATATTGTCGGCCCTGGATGAGTGCGCCGATGCTGGCATTATGCTGGCAAGTATCACCATTGAACCTGCACGTTCGCGCTTTCGCTAACCCCTGGTATCGCCCAATGCCGGGTGATCCTGCTGTGGTGGGCGTTGTTTTTTGTCGAAAAACCGGCGCTGTTGGTGCGGAATTTAATGCAATCCGATGTGGTTTCAAAGCAGTGCGTTACTTTTTGGCGTAACTTTAAGCATTCTGCCACTGCCTGGAGAACCTATGTTTTTGCCCGGAATGCACTACCAGGATGCCGCTTGGGAAGTATGTAAAAAGTCGCTTGGGCTGGCCGTGCTACAAGCGGTGCATGGCATCGGCTTGCCGCGTTTGCTCGATACCGGGGCGATCACCCCCAAGCTGGTTTTGCTCAATACCAGCATCAGCCACACCTTGTTGCGCATGCAAGGCTATTTGCAGCAAACCCGCAATAATCTCGATTGCGATGCCTATGATATGGCAACCCAATTGCTGTGGGCCTTTGCGCCCTTTGTGCCCGTTGTGCCCTTTGTTGCGGCTGACCCGCCATTGGCCGCAGGCAGTGCAGATACAACCGATCCTGTCGCGCCGTATTGCCAAACCTGGCTAAATAAATTGGCCAAAGCTTGCCCCGCTGGCAAGCACGCCCTGGCCGACAGCATTGTGCGCAAAATCAGTAATGATGTGTTGGCCGATCTGCGCGACGAAATGGATGTACAGGCGTTTATGGCCGCCACCGGTGAGCCGATGAATGTGAACCGCCTGCACAATTTGCGGAAAGTGGATCACGCCAGCCACCGCGTGCGTGAGGTACTGCTCAATTGGCGTGCCCATGGCGATTATGCCAGCTTCATTCTGGGTTATGAGGTGCTGGCCGAGCCAATTGAAGCGCGCTTGCTGGCCAAAGGCGGGCGCTGCAAACCCGAATGGCTGTTGCGCTGGAGCGAACACCATCAACACATTCACCCCACAGGCAAACCTGGCCCGTTTCACACCAGGAGCAAGCAATTCACTGCCAGCATCCACAACCTGACGCACATGTTGCAACTGCTCGACCCACTCACTGGCACTTGGGCGGGTTGGCAAAACAGCGCGCCCCTGGACGACTGGCTACCGCACCTGCGCGAGATTGAAGCCGCCGTGGTGGACGATAGCCATCACCCCACCCGCATTGTGTCCGACGATGCCGAACCGCCGCCTATGGTGCCTGATGAGGATGAGATTGACGACGAAGTTGCCCACCTCCACATGGCTGAAGTGCCAGACCTGGATTTCAACCTGACGGGAGAGGTCGGCATGGCATGGGATAGCCTGGCCGATGAGGAGGAACTACAGGCTGAACAAGCGTTTGCCGCCATCCCCCTGCAAGAGCACGATGAGCCAGACAATCTGGAACAGGCAGCGTCCGACCCATGGCAAGATGTATGGCAAAAGCTGGCCATCTGGCCCTTGCCGATTCAAGTTGCCATCTTGCGCGACCTTGGCGAAGAGCTTGCACCCACTTTTTTGCAGGAGGCATTGGAACAAATGGATATTTTTCAAAAATGGGGCTGGCCGCCCCCGAAGCCTGGTGACGCTGCCAGCAAATTGGCCAAGCGACTCAATAACGTCGAACTGATGCGCCATATGCCAGCTCCGCCCCCCTCAGCGTCTGCTTTTCGCCAACAACTCGCCAGCGCCAAGCAATGGTTTTTGGCACAAGCCGCCGCCCGGCTTGGCGGGAGGGCAAAATGACACCCGCCACCCACACACTGGCTCAATTATTGCAAGATATTGCGCTGCAAGCGCGCATGAAGCAATTTGTTGCGGGCGATAAACTGGTGCTGGCCGATGCCACACTGATGGCAGCGGCCAGCGGCGAATCACCGCTCAACCGGAGCGAATACGCCGCCTTGATCGCGTCGCCCCTCACGCTGCGTCGTTTGCAAACCCTGCTTCGTACCAGCCAGGCGGCGACCGCGCAGCCGACAATACCAGCGCCACTGTTTGCGCCAAGCCAGGGGATTTTGCGCGCCGCCGCCAGCGAGCCAGCGCAATTGACCATTGCCACCGCCGATGGTTTTTGGCAAGTGCATTTTTTACCCGTGGAGGCCGAACCAGGGCAGGGCACGATCGCAGGCTTTCACACGGTATTGCAAATGGAGCCGCATGCCCCGTTTGCCGACGCACTGATTGATCAACAGCACCGCGTCGAAGTGCTCGATGGTCAATCCCGCGTGCTATTGCAAGGCTGCGTCAATGAAAATGGCGAACTGGCCGCCGCGTGGAACCAAAGCCTGACACCATGGCAGCATTTGCAAGCCTTTGGCAACCAAATCACGGTTCGGGTACCCGCATGAACCAGCCCGCGCCAGCCTTGTTGGCACGCTTGGGGCAGGACGTGCTGGCGCTGCAAGTGGAACAGGGTAAAGCGCCTGCCAACTGTTTTGGCATCAGTCTGGCCGCTGGCTTGATGCAGCACCATTTAGGCCCGGTCAGCCAGCCCAAACATGGCAAGTTGTGGTGGGTCTCGTGCGCCAGCATGAAACTGCGCTTTGCACCCATGGCCAATGCACCCGAAGCAGGCGTCGAGCTAACCTTCTGCCCGTGGTTGATCCAGCAAGAACCACAAGAGGCACTGGCGCTGTGGCTCGATGGTCAGGCCAGTGTCGTCACCCTGCCGGATTTGGCACGCTATTTGCAAAATCAAGCCATCATGCAATGGCCACCCTGCATGCAGGAAGAAGAATGGATCAGTCAGCGCAAGGCGTTAGAAGCCATGATGGGGCGCAAGCTGGGTCTGCGTTGCCAGCAACTGGTGCGTTGCGACCTGTATCCGCAAGTTAACTGCGCACAACAAGACCGCCAGCCGCATCACCCCAATCGCGGGCCAAACCCGAACAGCAGCTTGGGGCAAATCTTTGCTGACCCGGCACAGCAGGGCTCAGCCAACCATGGCAGCCCCGCTGGTGTGGGAGATGCTGCTGGTGTTGGTGGTGCAGATGGTCAGGTGGGCGCAGAAGCTCAGGCCAACGCTCCCCATGTTGCAGGTGCGGCAGCCGCCGCATTGGGCGAGCCGGAAACCCGGGCGCAATGGTTGGCGCTCGATCAAACGCTGGCGATGCAAATTTTTTTACAATTGCCCCAGTTGGCCAAACGGCTGCGCCAATGCCCGTGGCCGCAAAACCCGGTGCTGTTTGCCGAGCAGCGCCGGGTATTGGCCAAACTCGATCAATTGGTCAGCACCAGTGGCCGCTGGCCAAGTCTGGATAGCCCAATCGACCCGCAGCGCCTGAGCCCCGGGCAAATTCGCCTGCTCTGTCGCGAGAGCCGCAAAGCACAGCAAGGGTTGGATCAATGCTGGGCCGTGCTGGAAGCCGACAGTGCGCAAGGCTTGGCGCTGGGCGCGCTCGGCCAGCATGTGTTGGCACTGGAGCAAGCAATCGCACGTCGCCGTACACCTTGGTGGGAATTGTCATGAGCGATTGTGACGTAATCATGCCCGATGGCCGCTGGCTGACCCTGCGCGCCAGCCTGATGCCGCAACCCGGCGAAACGCAGGCGCTGCATGTGCCAGAAGGCCCGCATAAAAAACGCCTGCATGGCGCAATCTGGGAAGCGCGCATGACCGAGCCACAATTGATCAGCCAACCCGCCGGAAAGCGGGTGTCGCTGGAGGTTTGCCAACCACGCCAGCCACAGCAACCAGAACCGGCCCCCCGGCATACCGCACCCGGCAGCAATGGGCATGGCGATGCCAATGGTAAAACCATTCCGGATGCCGATGCCAGCCTGCTGGCCTGGCCCGCCATTCTGGCCGACCGTGCCGTGCGTGGTCTATGGCAAACCACCCAGGCAAAAACCATTGCACTTGGCACCTCGTCCGACTGGTTACAAGGTGAACTGGAAACCAGTGCCGCGCAGCAAGCAAGCCTGCGGCAATTGTGCCAGGTGGCAGACCTGGGGCCATGCGAATTATTTGTCCCGCCGCCAGTGGATCAGGCTGGCGCAGCATTGCATCAGCAAGTCCGGGCAGCACACCCGCAATTAATTTTGCGCGAACTGGAAAACCTGTGCTGCCTGAATGGCCAGCCGCAAGCCAACGCCAGCGTGCGCCGCGCACATATCTGGTTTCCGGTGTTGTGTGGGGCAGCCGAGCCAGACCGCCTGCTGTCACTGGAAATCATCCTGCGCCGCCATCGCTACGCCGAAGGACAGAGCGACGAATTTATCATCGATGGCAAGGTCACGTCGTCCCAGCGCAATGAAATCAAGACCATCCTCAACAGCCTGCGCCAGCACGACCAACATGGCGTGGGCGAATGGCGCACCCTGGTACGGATGCCGCAAGATGCCATCAGTGGGCAATCTTACCAA
>JBDLSU010000274.1:0-3248 GCA_039799405.1 Pseudomonadota bacterium
CGCAGGGGTGCCAGTTGGGCCAGTCTTTGCACTTCGCTCAAGGTGGCGGCGCAGGCATAGGCCGGTTGCGCACCGAGTTTTTCCGCGCTGATATACGGGCCTTCCAGGTGCGCACCCAAAATCCGTGCCGATTGCGGCTGGCGGTTTTTGCAGGCTTCACCAATCGCGGCCAGTGCGGTATCAATCTCGGCCAGCGGCGCGGTCATGGTGGTGGCCAGCAAGCTGGTGGTGCCATGGCGCGCATGCGCCTGGGCGATGATATGCACCGCATTGCCAGCCTGCATGGTGTCTTTGCCGCCGCCGCCATGTACATGCAAATCGACAAAGCCAGGCAAAATATAGTCGTCTTCATTCATGGCCGGGTTCACTGATTCGCCCAGCACATCAATAATATGTTCGTCAAACAGCACGCTGCCGCTGTGCCAGCCCTGCGGCGTCAGCACATTGCCGCGTACTTGCTGGCGTTCCTGATGCAAAATTTTCATCGACGCGACTCCGCCACAAATTCATAATAATCGCTGCGGCAATACGAATGCGTCAGCTCCATCGCGCTCCCGTTTTCCAGGTAACCTACGCGGGTAATGTGCAACATCGCCACCCCGGGGCGGATCCCGGCCAGGCGCGCCTGTTCCGGGCTGGCGTTAATGGCGCGGATATGTTGTAGCGCACGCGCTGGCAAAAAGCCGCGTGCTTCCAGAAAGCCATATAGCGAATCGGTCACCATTTCCGGATTGGGCAGGTATTGCAAGGGCAGGGTGGAAGTTTCAATCGCCATCACCATCGAATCCGCCGTGCGCAAGCGCTTCAGGCGTGCCACGGCGGTATTGGGCGAGAGGCCAAGCGAGAGCAATTCTTCCGGCGTTGCCACCCCGGTTTCACGTTTCAGCCATTGCGAACCCGCCACAAAGCCGCGCAATTGCAATTCTTCGCTGAAGCTGGACAAGCGTGACAGCGGTTGTTCCAGCTTGGGCGTAATGTAGGTGCCAGAGCCACGTTTCCTGGTCAGCATGCCGCGCTCGCACAACATGTCAATCGCCTTGCGTGCGGTCACGCGCGAGAGCGACAAATGTTCCGACAGCATGCGCTCGGACGGCAGCGCTTCATTCGGTTTCCACAAGCCGCGATGGATGCCTTCCGATAATTTATCGGCCAGTTGCAAATACAGCGGGGTGATGCTGTTGGGGTTGGGTTTGAAGTTTTCCAGTTCAACTAACATGGCAGGCTTCCTTATGTGGTGCGGCCGAAGAAGGCAAGGCGGGGTGACCGGGCAGAGCTGATGCACCGATGCTACCGGCTACTACAGTTGGGGCAGGGGGAGTTGACACCTGCAGGCGCTGCCGGATCAAATGCAAGGCCCCGCCCACAGCATCATCATGCGCTGGCACCAGCCGGGTCAACACCGCTGGCGGCAAATAGGTTTGCATGGCGCTGGCCAGACCGCCGCACAGCGCCAGCGGCAATTGTCCGGCCGGGTCGAGTGCCAGCGCGATCTTTCCGGCTTCCTGCCCGGCAGCACGCATGATTTCGAGTGCGGCGGCATCGCTGCTGGCATATTCCAGCACCAGCGGGGCCAGTTGTGCGTAGCGGGTCTGGTTGGCTTGACTGAGCCAGGCAAACAGCGCATTTTTGCTACCGCCACAGGCTGCCAGTACCGCATCAGAAAAACGGGTCGGGCGGCTGCGCCCGTCCAGTGCTTGCTGGGTTTGTGCTACCGCGCGCAAGCCCAGCCAGGCACCGCTGGCTTCATCACCCACCGGAAAACCCCAGCCGCCCACTTCACGCCGCTGGCCGTTTTCCAGCAGCACTTCCCCCACGCTACCGGTACCGAGCGCCACAATCGCACCCGGCTGACCCTGATGCGCGCCCAGCAAGGTGGTGAAAGCATCGGTTTCCAGCACCAGCATGGCGTAACCAGGGTCATGCGCAATAAATTCCGCCGCCCATTGCTTGTTATGTACGCCAGCCAGGCCCAGCCCCAGTGCCATTTTGGCGTTGCCGGGGCGGCTCAGGCAGGCATGTTCAAACGCGGCAGCAATCCCGCTTTCAATCGCGGCCCAGGCCGCAGCAATTCCGTGCGCCAACCCGGACGGCCCGGCACTACCATGGCCCAACACTTCGCCATTGGCGCGCTGCAAGCGCACCCGCGTCCCCGTGCCCCCGCCATCGACGCCTATCCAAAATTCAATCATGGTCTCTCTGCTTTATTCGTTACGTTATTTTGTTTGTGCCGTACTTGCCAGCAAGCGATAGTGGGCACTATAGGGAGACCCGATGTGGTTGTCAACAGGTATTTAAGTGGTATTAAAAATATTCAAAGTGGTTTGGCTTGTCAGGCTATTATTTGTTGTGTAGGTTATTGATTTTTAATGGTTTTTTTGATTGTTGGAAAAAGCTGATTTTTGTGGCTGGTATGGCTCCACTTTTTTGGGGATGAGCAGTCCACTTGCAGGACCGGATGGTTGTGTAAGCCGTGCCGGATGGCACGTTGGGGCGAGAACCTGCTTGTAGTGGCAGTACGATACCGCTACAATGTAGCTACACTTTATTTTGGGGAAGAAAGAATCGATATGGCTACAGATACCGACGTGCGCGCCCGTGTAATGCGCGCAGACAAAGAAACCGCTGCGGCGGTGTTGCTGGAATATGGGTTAACCATTTCCGATTTGATCCGCATGGCAATTGTGCAAACCGCCAAGCTTAAGCGTCTGCCATTTGAATCCGGGCTCAGTCCTGAAAGTCTGGCAGCGATCAAAGAAGTGGAAGAAGGGCGGGCGCAGCGTATTACGCATCTGGCCGGGTTGGCTTTACCTGTACCCAAATCGGCGCTGACCAAAGGAAAGATCGAAAAGGGTTGAGCCCATGAGAGACGTGTATCAAACTGGACAGTTCGAGAAGGATTTGGCACAGGTTTTAAAAGCCATGGCAGCAAAGGGTGATACCGCAAAATTCAAGGCGGAATTGGCTCTGGTGGCGGGGCGTTTGATGATGGATGTTCCGTTGGAAGTGCGGCATGTGGATCACAAGCTCAATGGCAATTGGGTCGGCTTTCGGGACTGCCATGTCTTCAATGATTTGGTCTTGATCTACCGTAAATACGATAAAAATTCGCCGCATAAAGTATACGGTGACAACGCGCTGGTATTAACCCGGTTGGGTACGCATTCAGCGTTGTCACTTTAATCAATCCTCGGTTAAATAAAAACACTGGCTGGCACCGAGAAGCGTTCAGCCAGAGCACGGATTTGCCG
>JBDLSU010000275.1:0-3584 GCA_039799405.1 Pseudomonadota bacterium
ACGCCGTGCTTACTTCGCGACAGTTTCTACGCAAGGTGGCATCTTCATGGTCAACTGGAATCACTTGTCAAGACCAATTGGCCTGCTTGCCGACATTGCAGCAATACATCTTGGCAAAAGCATCAAGATCCCACTTTCTTGTCAACTTTGATACGGCTGACGAAATTTGTCAGCCATCCCGCTTTTAACTCTGATGATGTGACATTTTTTGTTAGTACCGCTTGCCAGATGTTGAGCCGGGTGACGATTCTTGTCAATCGCAGCGCATAGAAAAAAAGCACGGCAGCGCCAAAGCGTTACCGTGCCTGAAATGACAATCCCTAAACAACTTACAACATGCCAACAAATGTTGGCATCAGACCTTATCGTGTTACGGTCAGGGTATAGCTACCCGCACCGGAATACGACACCACGACGACCCGATACAAACCCGCACCCGCCACATAGCTGATAGTTTCAGTGGAAGTGGGGCCATTACCTTCGGCTACCTTGCTCCAGGTGCCAGTGCTACTGCGTTTTTCCAGGCGCATGTCAAAATCCACCCCACTGGTGCCTGGCCCCACCAACTTCACTGTCAGTGTGCCACCGGCATACTGAAAACCGGCGCTGGGCTGGATCGCCTGCCCACCCGAGACCAGGGTGCCGCTATAAGTATCGACCTTGGGTGGCGTTGCGCCGCCCACGGTGACGCTGATGTTCGCGCCCGGTGCCCCGATATTGCTGACCGCAAAGCCGGAATTGGTGTTATTCCACCATTTGGCATTGGTGCCACGCGAGGCCAGATTATTGGGCGTGGTATCGTTAAAGGTCTTAAAGCTCACACCATCATACAGATCGGCGCTGTCGCCATAATTGGCCTTGTTTTCCGGATCACGCTTGCCATCGGCATGCTCCAGTTGCACATACGGATGCCATTCGTTGGAATTATCGCCCGCCGGGTCGATATGCCAGACCGCCAAGCCGTCATCCGGTTGATGGGTGTTTTGCCCGGTTTTGCTAATACCTTCCAGATAAAACGCCTCATTGGTATTGGCCGGATTGGTCCAGCGATACAGCGCGTGGCCGTTGGAAACAATACTGATCGTGCCTTTGGGGGCCGACGCATTCAGGGCCGGATTGAGTTCGGTCACGGTGTCCCAGCCAGCGTTATAGCGGAAAAAACCATTGGGCAAGGTCGGGCGCAATTTGCTTTGGGCACCCACCGCGCCGTAACCCATGATGCAAAAATTGGCGGCCGAGCCGAGCGAACTGCCGTCGTAGTCATATAGATCGGGCCAGTTGAACAGCAAGTGGCCCGATTCATGCACAAAGGTACCAATAGAGAGCGACGTACTCATATTCGAGATCTGATAGCCGTTGGTACACACGCTATTGCTGCAAAACGGGGTATTCAAATAGCCCTGATGTGGCCACAAGCCTTGCGACCAGCCGCCATCCGGTTCGCCGGAATAAAAGAAATTCAAACCGCGAATGCGCTTGTTGCTGTCGGTGCTGAGGGTGGAAAAGTCGAAATTCTTGCTCTTTAACCAGGCCAGTGCTTCACCAATCAATTCCTGGGCGCGATTGCCATACGGTTGATTTGGGTCGGTGTAATACGATTTTTTGTTTTTGGCGGTAAAGTAGGCCGGAATCACATTGGTGTAATCGAGTTTTCCTCCGGAGGCCGAAGAAAAATAGCCGCGCACCGATTGGGCGTTACCAAAGCCGGAATAGGTCGTGCTATTTAAAAAGGCATCGACCTGGGCATTGGTCATGGTGCCAGCCTGATCGGGAAATTGAATCATCACGGTCAAGCCCTTGACCGCCCCGGTGACAGGTGCCAGCGCTGGCGCATCAGCGGATTTGCTCAAGCCATGGACATGGGCAGGCCCCTGCAGGCGCGCATGGTTGGCCTGGGCAATCGCGGCCCTGGCGGCGCTGCTCAAACCGGGCTGCACACTACCAGCCTTGCCCGCTACCAGACGCTGGCCCTGATTGCTGGCCAATACGCCTGTCGAGACCAGATTGTCGCCTTTGGCATTCACTTCAGCATAACAAAAGCCTTTTTTGCTGGCGTCGTACACCACCAGCGAACCGTCTTTGGTGCGTTGTTCAGCATAGTAGCTATTGCCCTCAACCAGCAATTGCAGCCGCTCGCCATTGGGCTGGGTCACCGTGATGGGATGATTTTGATAAGGAACCCCGGCCCAGGCCGAAGAAAATACGGTCGCAAGCAAGCCTGCCAGTGCAATTTTTTTGAAATTCATGTCTCACTCCAAATAGAATTTTTTTAGTATGTGCGCAATATTTATATGATATTACCTGCGCTAATGACAGTATCCGTGGGAAGATTCACCCTGTCAACCATAGAAAAATAACACAATGTTAAATTTTCATACAAATCGCGAAAAATATAACAGTTCCTCCCGAGCACGAAATGAAGTTTTGGAAATGATGAAAAATACGGGGGAATATTCAGCATTTACGGCAAATAATCCAATACCAGTACCAAGCCCGACCGAGGCGATTGATCGCCTCTGAACCTGGCGTACCAGACGCTGCGAACCATTCTTCCAACACCCGGAAATTTTCCCGGCGCAGGCGGTACAAACATTCCTTAGACGATTCAATTCAATGTTACCCTTGCAGATATTCGGCGAATTTGATATGCCAGACGCAGGTATGCATCACAAACAACAACCACTATCCGGCTGAACTGGCAATAAAGGAAGCAATATGGCAGCAGCGAAATCCACAGCACAACCAAAAAATACGGCACGGCTGTTATTGTTTTTTGTTTTTCTCACTTTTGGCGCGATCATTGGCCAAACCTGGTGGTCGGTGATTGAAGACCGCGAGCTGACACTGAACACCGAAAGAAAAAATGCCCTGACTGCAGTGCGACTGCTGGAAGAACATGCAGCGCAAACCCTGCGCGATGCAGATCGTAATCTGGACAATGTGGTCAATGCGATTGATATTGCCAGTGGCGGTCGTGAAATCAACGAGGCATTTTTGCACGAAATCATCAATACCGGAAAAAAAGACAATCGCTACCTCAATGCCCTGCAATTCACTACGCCCAAAGGTGAAAGTCTGGTTAGTTCGCTGGAATATCCCGCACATCAGGTCGATTTACCGGATCGCCCCTACATCCCATATCTGCTGTCTCATCGCACCGTTAAAAACACTGTTGTAGGTCATGCCTTCATGCGCTATTACGATCGCAAGCTGGTGGTACCACTGGCCCGTAATATCATAAATAAGGAAGGCAAATTTGTCGGCATCATCAGTATCGATATCAGTGTCACCTACTTCAGTGATGTCTATGCCCGCATCGCAAGCGGTGGCAAAGCGTTGGTTGCCTTGTTTTCTGATGAAGGTTTTGTGATTGTGCGTTCACCATTTGATGAGCGTTTTTTAAGCATGGATATCTCAAAATCCCCGGCCATGGCCAATTGGAGCAAAAAACCCGAGGAAGGAACATTTGAGGACAGTCATTTCCTGGGCGACAAAGCTAGCACCCCACGCCTGTATTCCTACCGGAAAATCCCCAGTTTTGGCGTCACTGCCGTATTTGCGCGTGATATTGACGCCATTTTGCG
>JBDLSU010000276.1:0-2671 GCA_039799405.1 Pseudomonadota bacterium
AAAATTGTATGATGAGGAAGTACTCATAGGTAGCATAAGTAATGTAACTGGAATGCCACTTCAATATGAGGAACCGTCCAATACGGCTGATATGCAAGCGGATGCATCGCATATCGCAGCAGGCATTGCTCACCGGTATGTTCATGGGAGTCGGTTTTCTGACATCCCAACAGAACAATTTAGCCCCCAAATGGTGTGTATTCGACCTGGACGGTTTTTATTGGGCAGCCCTGAGCACCCTGCGGCCCCGGCGACGCGCCAATATCAATTGCGTCGCCCGCTTGCAGTGGGTGTTTACCCCATTACCGTGGCACAGTTTCGGGCCATGGCCCCCATCGCTGAAGTGTTTCGGGTGGGTTCAGCCTTTAAAATTTTTTTTGCCGACGCCTTGCCAATGACGAATATTGATTGGTGGCAAGCGAATCAGTTTTGCCAAGCACTTACTGCACATGTAAACGCCGCAAGGCAAAAAGCGGGTCTGAAAAAGCTTGCAATCGCCGATCAGTACCGCTTGCCAACTGATGATGAGTGGGAAACCTTTGCCCGTGCGGGAGGGACAACTGCGTATAGTTTTGCGCCCTTGCAAGCGCCACCCTGTGGCTACACGGATAGTCCTGATCCCAATTGGGCCTACTACGACTGGAGGAAAAGTCTTGGCGGCAGCATGATTAAGCCACATCACCCCACAATTCCAGGGGAAGTTGGCTCGATTGAGCCAAACTTTTGGGGGGTGTGTGGCTGTCATGGTAATGTATGGGAATGGACGGCACTACGCCATGATGGTCAAGACTTGGCAAGCCTGCGGGGGGGCTACTTTAAGAGTCCACCTGGTGAAATTCTGAGTTCAACAGTACGGCTGCAAACTATTAATTATAGTCAATTGGGGATGATTGGTTTTAGGCTGGTTCGTAATTTAAGCGACGATGAATGGGGTGAATAAATGAATAATACACAGCAACTTGGTCCACCGATCAATTTTGAGCGGCTGGCACTTATTTATGCGCCGCTCGGGCTTGCATGGGTGATAGGGGTTTCCTCGGTTACCAAGCAATTAAACAACTTGGCCTACGCAATAGCGTTGGTGACCATTGTTATCGCCGTGGTGTTTGTGCTGGTGCGCAAGGTAGAGATTACGATCTATAGTGGCACCGGTAGGGTAGCGGCTATTAAGTATGTTGTACTTGCAATTATTCCGTTGGCGGTAACTATTGCCTTTAATTTTAATGCAATTTATCCGGCACTAATGCGTGAATATTTATTGCGCGAAGAATTGGCTGAAAAGCGCATTGCACTGCAAACAGCATTGGGGGAGGCGCAAAAGCAGCTAAGTGATTCGACATTGGAAGCATGGCGTGGCAGACTGGATGCCTTGGTTGGACAAATGGAATCACAAATTAATAGCCCCAATGCGCCAGGTGCGGGCCAACGTACCGAAGAGATATTGAGGAGCATTGAACAAGAATTGGGGCAAAAATTAACCCGACATAAATCCAATCCAAGAGTCGCAAGGGAAATTAATGAGCGTTACAAAGATGATATTAATAAACTTAGAAACAACAATCCAAAACAAATTGCAAATCGTGAAAAGGAAATTGATCTAGTAAAAATAAAGCAAATGGTCAATGACGCGCTTACAAAAATGAATGTTGCTTCAAAAGCGCTTGAGGAGGGAAAAGGGGGGGCTGGCGAAACCGTGTTGGTAGCGTTAAACAACGCTTCGGTAATATATGAAGACGTCGTAGTACGCACACAGCACTATGTACCTAACGCATTTTCTGCGGAGGCAAAAAAACTACGGGTGCTCAATGCCGAAATAGGCAAGCTGGCACATACTGTGGAATCAGCGCAAGCACATTTACATGTTGGTGCAACGTGGTGGGCGTTATTTGCCGCTTTTCTGATAGATATGTGGGCGATATTTTTGGCACTTTTATATACATCGCCTGCTGTCAGCAAATCAGTCAGTACACACGAAGCCAGCGGGGCACGAGTGCATAAAATGTATCGTTTGCAATAATTAAGATCACGAGTGTGGAGGCAAATATGGCTGATGGAACAGATGGCGGGTTTGGTGGGTCAATTCATGGCAGTGATGATGAGCCATATCAAACACCCGAAGCACAAGTTTATGCGTTAGCGAACAAAATAAAACGAATGGTGGACGAGGAATATCATTTCGTTTTTTTTTGGGGAATGCCGCAAGCAGGAAAAACACATATTTTATATACAATATGGCTTTGTTTGGAACAATTGGGCAGCGTTGTCGATAATGAGGGCGATAAAGCAACGGTAAGGCGTCAAAAAGCATTTCGGTTTGCGTTGGACGAGTTTTGTAAGTGCAAGCCGGGAAAAGGGACGCTGTTGCCAGATATTTTTGAGATAACAGCGGTATTTTCGCCTAAAATTGCTATTAAAGGGTCATTCCCTGCTATTAAATTTGCATTTATCGAAGCATCGGGTGAGATTACCGCCAGGCAACACACTATGGATAAAATGCTGGGAGGACAGGAATTGGATTTTCCTCCTTTGCATAATGCAATTTTAAGTGAAGAAAACGCCAAAGTTTTGCATGTTTTAGTGCCAGCGTATCAGCTTGGTCAGTCATTTAAAGATCAACAAGACGCCAACTTAAATGAAGTGTTAAGTTTGCTGGAGAAAAAGCGACCACGTG
>JBDLSU010000277.1:0-5979 GCA_039799405.1 Pseudomonadota bacterium
GGTGGCACGTCCACCGTGGCCGGGTGTGGCCCGATCCCCAACTGCAATTCCGGGATCAAAGCCCGCAGCAAATGGCCGGTCGAGCCCACCGCCTGCAAAATTGCATCGCGCCAGTGTTCCAGCGCTTCGCGGCTTTGCCCCAGCATTTGCCGCACCAGAATTTGAAACGCCTGCGCCAGCGTGGTGTAGGGAATATCGCGCTTGTGCAAATCAAATTTACTGGAAATGAAGCGCGCCCGTGGTTGCACCAGCACCTGCAATAACTCATGCACCAGCGACGATTTGCCAATGCCGGAATAACCCGCCACCAACACCAGTTCCGGGTTGCCGGTTGCCAGCACCTGATCGACCGCATCGAGCAAGGTCTGGCGCGCCTGTTCGCGACCGTATAATTTTTCCGGCACAATCAGGCGGCCGGACGCATCGTGGCGCGCCAGCACAAATTCTTCAATCTTGCCATTGCGTGTCCATTGCGCCAGACAATGCTGCAAATCGGCCAGCAACCCGGCCGCAGTCTGGTAGCGTTCTTCGGCATTTTTTTCCAGCAGCTTTTGCACCATATGCGACAAAGCCGGAGGAATATTCGGCAGCCGCTCAGTCAAAGGCAAAGGCATGCGTGCGATATGGCTATGCACCCAACCGATGGCATCAACCGCGCTAAACGGCAAAACGCCCGCCAGCATTTGGTAAAACACCGCGCCCAGCGTGTACAGATCACTGCGCGAATCGATGGAGCGGTTGACCCGGCCCGTCAGCTCCGGCGCAATATAGGCCAGATTGCTGGTAATGACTTCAAGCGGCACCAGATCCTGATGCGCACGCGGAATGCGCGAGGCATTGCCAAAGCCGAGCAAATGGGTTTTGCCGCTGGCCACATCAATCAGGATATGGCCGGGATGCAAATCTTTGTGTACCAGTTCTTGCTGGTGCAATGCGTTCACAGCGCGGGTAATGCCGATAGCCAGGCGCAAAAACAGGGGCACCGGCATGGCCGGGCCGAGCAAACGCTCCAGTAATTCGCCCCCGGGGTCAGTTTCCACCAAAATTAAATTGGTGGTGACCTTTAACAAGCCAAGCGGCTGCACCGCCCAGTCGATATGCAAGTCTTCGCGCAGGTCAAACTCATGTTCCAGCCGCCCACGGGTGGAGGGCGCTGCCCGGGTCGCCACCTGCACCAGCACCGCCGCGTTATCGCCCAGGCGGGTGCCACGGTACAAGTGCAAAGACTCGTGGGTACGAGCCAGCGGTCTTAATGAATAGCCATCGAGTGCCAACATCCGGTTGCCTCATCACAAGATAAGTCAGATCAATTACCGCCCCAGGTAGCACGGTCTGCGCTTATTCTCCCATGTTTTCAACAAACTGAACGCTCGTATTTTTATAAAAAAAATTTTGCCACAGGGCGATTTTTGACTATCAACCAATCCGAGCCAGCGCATCGAACCAGATTGAAATAATCCCATGCCAGGCCAGAATGGCAGGCCGAATTTTCCTTGTGACGACAACATGCTAACGCCACCCGCAGTTACATTACAGCAATACTAAAAGGGTTTTGCTGAACAAATCTGGTTGTACCATGCTTGCACCTGATTTTCCAACAGGGCGTCGTCAGATCCGTCACAGTTTCACATCAGTTTCCAATCAGTTTCCAATCAACTTTCAAATCGGATATTGAAACGAATATCGAAACGAATATCGAGACGAATATCGAGACGAATATCCAAACAACAGGGCGATGTCTGCGGTTCTTTGCTATCATTCGGGCAATTCCACCACCGGACCCCACCATGCCGCTCCTGCCAAAATTGATTCTGCCCCTGCTATGCTGTTCCCTGCTCAGCAGCGCCGCCTTCGCACTCGACCCTGCTTGCGAACCCATCCTGCAAGCCAGTGAAAAACGCATCAGCCAGGCGCGCTGGAAAACCGAAACCGTGCTGCGCGATGAAAGCAAGATTGAAGCGATCAAGGTCAATAACACCTTTTACAGCAGCCGCGATGGCAAATGGGCCAAGGTTGCCGCCAATCTGGATGAACAAGAAAGCAAATTTGTGGCGCAGTTGCGCAGTGGCGCGATTGTCATATCCAATTGCAAAGCCGAAGAAGACGAGAAACAGGATGGCGTTGACGTGAGTGTGATCAGCATGCACTTGAAAGCCCCCGGTGACGGTGGCGCAGCGCTGGATGCCAAACTGTATATCGGCAAGCAAGATGGCCTGCCCTATCTGCAAACGTCCAGCAATACCAAAACCACCTACCGCTATAAGAATGTATTTGCGCCACGCTTGAGCAAACGCCTTGATTGAACTGACTCGCCAGCGCTTGGCCAGTGAGTCAGGTCTCAATCAAACCATGTCGTTGCACTCAAGCCATCGCCTGTTTGCGCAAAAAATCCGCCGCCTTGGCAGCACTTACCTTACTCAAGCCCTGTAACAAGGGGGCGTCGATTTGCAGCAAGCCAAATTCCTGATGTAGATGCTGGCCCAGATGCAGCATCACCAGCGCCGTAACTTCGGCATCGGCTTCAGCCCGGTGTGCCGCGCTTTTGAAACGGATCCCAAGTGAGCGCGCCAAGCGCCCCAGGCTATAGCTTTCCAGGCCGCGAAACACGCGGCGCGTCAGTTTCACCGAGCACAGCAGCGCCTGGTGCCTATTTTGCAGACCTTGGGCCTGGCTTTCGGCGATCAGGAATTTTTCGTCGAAGCTGGCGTTGTGGGCCACCAGCGCATCGTTGCCGATAAATTCCACCAGTTGTGGCATCACGTCAGCCACCGGGGGCGCGCTATCGACCATGGCCTGGGTGATGCCGGTCAGTTCGGTAATGAAGGGGGAGATCCAGGCACCGCAATTGACCAGACTGACATAGCGCGCGGCGATTGCGCCATCGACGATGCGCAGCGCCGCCACTTCGGTAATGCGGTCGCCCATATTCGGGCTCATGCCGGTGGTTTCAAAGTCGATCACCACCAGCGGTTGGGAAAAATGCGTCATATCGATCCGTTATCAGCCTGCTTCGTACCCGGCTTCAGCGCGCCATGGCACGGATCATCAAATCCGACAAAGCGGTGCCCGAGGCCAGGGTGGTTTCCGGTTCCGGCTGGCTGATGTCGGGCGCTTTCACCATCGGTGCAATTTCCACCACATCGGCCCCACCCAGGGTAAAGCGTGCGGTTAATGCTTGCAAAATCTGCAGCGATTGCGCTACTGTCATGCCGCCACTTTCCGGGGTACCGGTAGCACCGGCATAGGCTTGGTCAAGGCAATCAATATCATACGAAACGTAGATTTCTTCCACCCCCAGCGCTTCGAGCTTTTGTACGATTTCCGCGCCAATTGCTTCGCCACCACGTTCAATCACTTCGCTGCTCCAGTACTGCGAATGGGCGAACTTGCTTTCCCAGTGGCCGCGATCCTTACCGCTGGCGCGAATGCCGATCTGGATGCAATGCGCGGGCGATGGCAGATAGGGGAAAATATGGCTGGTCCAGGTGCCAAAGCACAAATCGATGCCAAGGCGCTGTTCCAGCAAATCGGTATGCGCATCAAAATGCACCAGCGCCACGTTCTTGCCCTGATCACGCTTCGCCTCCAGCCAGGCGCGCACCATCGGGTAGCTGACTGAATGGTCGCCACCGATCATGAACAAGCGCTTTTCGGGAAAGTAATAATGGAAATCCACCGCAAAATCATAGGCAATCGACAAGGGCGAGACCGGCAAATTGCTGTTGGCGTCATTGTACAAAGCCTGGCGGCAGTTTCGCAGGGTTCCGGCGTTGAGGTATTTGTCGTGCAGCAAATGCGGGATCACGCGCACGTCGCCAATGTCGTACACTGGCAGATCCGGCTGGCTGGCAAGCATGGCTTCGCGCAAAAACAGCGGCCCCCAGTTCGCCCCGCGCTGAATCCCGCCGCCACAGTCGGATGCAATGCCAAATATTACGCATTGTGCCGCTGGCAAGGCTTCCACCAGACTCTGCTCCCACAGCAGGCGCACGGTTTTGTCTTGCACCGCCTGCCCCCCATATAAACGCGTTTGCAGACTATTGCGGCGCTCGCTGCCGGTATGCACCGTGAAAACCCCTTCGCCGGGTGGCACCAGGTATTGCTTGAGATTGCCAATAAACTGTGCGCTTGATTCTGGTAAGGATGAAGTCGTCATGGTAAAAGCTGGCCGAGTGGGAAATGGGAAGGGGGACATTGTAGCCTTTTTTACGGCACCTTGTTTGATCGCTGCCGGGCCGGGTGGTGAGCATGGCACGCCACCCTCCCCTGCGGTCGATCACGCCTTTGCAGGGCCGGGGCAAAACACCCTGCAGCGACACAGTCGATGCGTCGGATTTGACAATTGCCAGACAAATACGCAAAACCGCCACAGGGGCGCAGTATTTTTCTGTCGCAGTAACAAGAGTGAAGGTAATAAATTTATAATGGCAAACACGCTGTGATGCATTACCTGAATCATCCTGCAGTATGCAGCACCATCGCAGCACCGTCGCAGCACCATCGCAGTGCTACGCAAGCTGCACACAATCGACTACAATACCCTGCATTTGATATGGTGCTTACTGCCACCATCGGTTTAAGGATTATAAATGAGCAACACGTTTGACAACAGACTCGGATTACTCCCCCTGGAGCACCATGCCAGCTTTTTCAAGCTCTGCATTACCGTGATTACGGCGCACGCCGATTTTTCCCGGTTCAGTGACTGGATGCTGCACAGCGGACAACGCCTGATGCCTCAGTTAAGCGCCAATTTGCCGCCCAGTGTGGGCACGCCGGAACAGTTTTTCCGCACCCTGGCGCGCAAAATCTGGGAAGCCACGCCCTTGCCGCATCGCAATTTCAGTCTGGAAATGCTGCCGGTGCCGGAGCGCAAAGATCTGTGTTTTTGCGGTTCCGGCCGCAAGTTCAAACAATGTTGTTCCGGTTTCAAGCGCTTTGCGGCCTGGCTGCCCGAAATCAATATGCTGCCATTTTTTCTCGATAGCCTGCCGCTGGAGCGCTGGCCCGAGTTGGCCGGTTCCGACATACCGATTCCGGCGCTCAATGCCCAGGCCTTCGAGATGTTGCGCGAACAACGCGCGGCCCTGGTCATCCAGTTGCTCGAACCCTGGTTCCCGGAACCGGACCGTGCCCTGCCAAACTGGCCGGAAGATCGCTGGCCGTTGTTACAAACCCTGCTCGATGCCTGCCAGATGCTGGATCTGCTCGAACCGGAAGAAAAATTCGCCCGCACCGCCACCCGCCACGTTACACAGGCCATGCGCTCGGTCGGATGGTTGCATTTGGCCATGAGTCTGACCAATCAACAACGGCTGGCCGAAGCCTGGGACGCCTTGCACCACGCCGAAGAACTCACGCCCGATCACCCGGACGTGGCACGGCTGGAAGTGACACTGCTGGTGCGCCAGGAAAACTGGGAACAGGCCAGCCGCCGTGGTCATTTCTGGGCCTTGCGCTTTCAGCGCCTGTATGGGGAGGCAATGGCACCGACCATTGATTTGCTCAACCATATGGCCGATAACCCGCAACAGGTATTTGCCAGAAAAGAATTTGACTACAGCCAGCACCAGCATGATTTGCTGGCACTGGCAGCCAGGGCCGACGCACCTGCTTGCGCCTACCATTTCATTGTTGAACATGGAAAGGATGGTCGCCTCGAACCCGGTGCCGCCTTGCAGGCAGCGCTGGATGAGTGGTATCAGAAATACACTTTCCTGCCGCAACAGGCCGCCAGCGAAACCGTATCCTACGACCTGGCCTGGCAAATGGCCGCTGAATGGATGCCGGTATTACAACAACACCCGATTCTCTGGAACAGCTTTGAAGTACTCGACGATTTGACCCGCATCATTGCGCACGGCGCACCGCGTGCCAGCAAGGCCGCCAATTTGCCGCTGGTCGCACGCAGTGCCGCGCTGTTTGATGTGGTAGTGCAGCAAATTCCCGCCACCAACAGCAATGAAGTCCACCTCGACT
>JBDLSU010000278.1:0-4838 GCA_039799405.1 Pseudomonadota bacterium
AATTTCTGCGATTTTGCTGGATGAACATGACAATCCGCTGCCCAAACAAGCACTGCAATTACTTCACGGGCGTGAACCGGGTGGCAAAACACTGTGCGAATTGCAAACCGATGACGACGGCAAAGCGCGCTGCGAAATCGATGTGCCCGCCAGCAAAGAAGGTAAATCCGGCAGCGCCGGGATTGACTATCAATGGGTGCTGCAAGCCCGTGCGGCGCAAGCGCAGCCGCTGTTCTTGCCAGTGAATAATCGCTATTTGAGCTGGGGTTCGACTGCAGCGGTACTGGAGCTGGTTGACAGCAAACGCTTGCCACGCGTCGGTGAGGCGGCACGCGTGCGGGTGCGCGCGCCATTTTTGCCTGCCACCCTGCTATTGACGCTGGAACGTGAAGGCGTATTTGCCAGCCAACTGCATACCCTGAGTGAAGCAGAAACCGACATCAACGTGCCGATGGCGAATAATTTTGCCCCCGCCGTGCAATTGCATGCCCGGTTTGTGCGCGGCAGTGCCCAGGGCGGTATCCAGAACCACCAGGCCAATCTGGCCTTGGCGCTCGATCCGGCTAGCCACAGGCTGAATCTCTCCATTACCCCGGCCTCATCCGGGGCGCGGCCCGGGCAAAAGCTGGCGATCCGGGTCAAAGCCAGCCAGGCAATCGGCGCTCAGGCCGCAGCCGGTGCCAGCCTGACCCTGGTCGTGGTAGATGAGGCGTTGTTGGCATTGAAAGATAACCCGAGCTGGAAAATTCTGGAACCGTTCTGGCGTGCGCGCACGGTGGATGTGACGGCTTATCAGATGTTCCTGCCGGATATGACTCTGGCTCCGGGCTTTGTGCCCGCGCTGGAGCAGTTTTTGTGGCGTCAATGTGCCTGGCAGCAAGTCTGCCCATTTGGCTATGCTGCGCAACATGGCTATGCCGCCCGGGCTGTAGCCGCGTTTGCGCCTGCGCCAATGACCCTGCGCGAAAAAGAATCGAGCATGAGTGGTGCCGCTGGCGATGCCCCTGCCAGCAGCCCACGACAAAATCTGTCCACCCTGGCGGCCTGGCGCACGCATGTGCAACTGGACGAAAAAGGCGAAGCCAGCATCAATATCACGCTGCCCGATTCGCTCACCAAATGGCGCATCGTGGCGCTGGCGACCCAGGGGGCTGATCGGTTTGGTACGGGGCAAGCCACACTGGTGGTTAACCAGCCCTTGCAAATCATTTCCGGCTTGCCGCAACTGCTGCGCAGCGGCGATCAGGTACGGCAACAAGTTACCCTTCGCAATACCAGTGACAAAGCGCTCAAGGTCAGTTTTGAAGCCAATGCCAGCAGTGACGCCGCCATCAGCACCCCCGGCATGAAGCATGCTCGCCAAGTACAACTGGCTGCGGGTGAAAACAAGGTAGTGGATTGGGTGTTGACGGTGCCTGACCATATCAGCCAACTCAACTGGACCTTGCGCGCCAATGCTGGCAGCGAGAATGACGCCTTGCAGTTCAGCCAAAGCGTGGTGCCCTTGTTGCCATTGACCGTGCGTGATGCCACGCTGGTACAAGTCAAACAGCCAATCAGCATCGCACTGGCGCAAGCGGCCAATGCGCGTGCCGGTGGGCAAGTACGGGTGAATTGGCAAGCCAGCCTGGTCGATGGCCCCATCGCCAGCGCGCGCCAGTGGATGACCAACTACCCGTATGCCTGCATGGAGCAGCGCAGTTCCAAAGCCGTGGTCAGTGGTGATAAAGCACAGTGGCAAGCCGCCATGGCAACCCTGCCCAAGCATCTGCAATCGAATGGCTTGGTCAGTTATTTTCCGGAAACGGCTGGCAGTGAAAACCTGACCGCGTATTTGCTCGATATCGCCGACGCCTACCAACTGCCTTTGCCGCCAGACGCCAAAGCCCGTATGCAGCAAGCGCTGCAAGAAGCGCTGCTGCGCGAGAAACCGTTGGACTGGTTGCCCGATAACGATAGCCTGGCGCACAAACTGGCCTTGCAAGCGGCAATAGCGCCCAATCTGGGCAAGGCCAAGCCGATTGAACCACCGGATTTGAACAAGCTGCCTACCATTGCCTTGCTGGACTGGGTGCGTTATTTGCTCCGCGCAAGCACCAGTGCCAGCACCAGCACCAGCAGCACGCGCCAGCAGCAACTGGAACTGGCCGCCAACCATTTGCGCAGCCGCTACGACATTCAGGGCACCCGGCTGGTCTGGCGCAATGATAACAACGATGGCCGCTGGTGGTTTATGTGGAGCAGTGATGTGGCACTGGCGCGTACCGTGGTGCTGGTGCAGCAATGGCAACAGTTGGATAGCACCTGGCACGCCAACTGGCAAGCCGATTTACCCTTGCTGATTGCCGCGCTGGCCGACAAGCAAAAGGCTGGCAGTTGGCGCACCACCACCGGCAATGCCTGGGCGGTAGCGGCCCTGAGCAAATTTGCCACGCTCAGTGAAGCGGGCAAGGTCAGCGGCAGCTCCAGTGCAGTTCTGGGTGAAAGCCCAGGCAAATCCGCCCAAAGCTATGTATGGCCTGCCGAACCAGCAAAACCGCTGCTTGAGCCATCCGCACTGGGTAAGCCGCTGATTGATCCTGCCAGCCTGCAACTGCCCTGGCCGGACAAGCGTGCGCGTGTCAATCTGAATCTGTCCCATCAGGGCCAGGGTGCGCCCTGGGCCACGGTGCAAGTGTTATCCCGCGTGCCCGGCAATGAGCAGGCGCGCGGCATCACGGTGGAAAAAATCATCACCCCGGTCAGCCAGCGCGTGCCCGGCAAATGGAGCGTGGGCGACGTGATGAAGGTGACTTTGAAAATGAACGCCGAACTCGATCTGGGCTGGGTGGTGGTGCGCGATCCGGTGCCATCCGGTGCCAGCATTCTGGGCAAGGGTTTGGGGCGCGAAAGCGCGCTGGCACAAGAAAAAGTGCAATCCAGTAACTGGTGGTGGAATTCGGGTGTGGTCGAGCGCGGCAACGAAAGCTACCGCAGCTACTATCCGCGCATTTGGCGTGGCAAATGGCAAGCCGACTATGTGCTGCGCCTGAACAACGCCGGCAGCTTCAACTTACCCGCCACCCGTATCGAAGCCATGTATGCACCCGAGATTTATGGCGAAACACCGAATCCGGGTTTGCAGGTGCAAATGAACAAGGAATAGCGCCATGAAAATCCGTCTCGCCCAAGCCGCTGATCTGGAGCAACTATTGGCTTTGCGTCTGGCCCTGTTTGCCGACCTGAAGATGCCTCTCTCTCCAGAGCAAGAGCAGCAAATCCTGCAGGCCAATCGCGATTACTTTACCCAATATCTCGATTCACCCGCCTCCCGCACCTGGGTGGCGGACGTGGGCGGGCAACTGGTTTCGGTTGGCACGCTGGCCCTGTACGTGCGCGCACCGCATCCGCGTAACCTGACTGGTAAGGAGGCGTATTTGTTGAATATGTTTACCGTGCAGGGCTTCAGAGGCCAGGGCGCAGCCAAGGGCATTGTGCAAGCGGCCAAGGACTTTGCCTTCGCCAACGGCTACCCGCGTATCGGCTTGCATACCAGTGTGGAAGGCAAACCGCTGTATGTGGGTGCCGGGTTTGTTGAGATCAAAAATTTTATGGAAGTCTATCCTCCGGCTTGAATCTGCCGGATTTTTTCCTGACCCGGTTGATGCGCAAACCGTTTGGGGTGCCACCCACAAGGCGCGCCAAAGCCTGTCCGGCGGCAGCACCTGCAAACCTGATAGCAAGTAAATCCAGCGTGGCAGTGGCATCACCGGATAATGCCACTGCCAAAACCTGGCTTTGAGGTTTTCTGATGCTGTACTTTTATTTTGAAAATGTTTCTGGCTTTTCGCCGGGTTTTGCCCACAAATAGCTGCTAATTCTGCCAATTTTTCTGGCGCGATGGTTGATGGTTTTATTTCGTTTAATACCACTTGAAAACCACTTGCTGTTCCCGCAGCACAGGTGATAGTCTGCTTTCCTGCTGTATCCCAAAAACAGATTTAATCATTTCAAGGAGCTATCATGAAAAAACTATTGGCGTTGGTATTGGCAGGTGTTGTGTTCAATGCGGTTGCTGCTACTGAGGTGCGTTATTACACCGTTCCATCCAATTACACGCCGACCAATGGGGATTGCAATGCACGTTGGCCTGGATCGGTCTATAACGGCATGCGTATGGGCGGCGCTGGTTATGCATATTTGTCTTGCCGCAAGGATTCGTAACCGGTGATTGGCCTGCTGTTGCGCCAGCATCAGGCAGATTGATACAGCAGGCTTCAGGGCGTGCAGTTGGCTGGCCTGCCATTCTGGTAGAATCGGCAGCTTGTTTCTCAACAAGCATGTCTGGCCATGAATCGTCCCCCGTATATTAAAGTTTGTTGTATCTCAAGCCTTGAAGAGGCACACATGGCGATTGCAGCGGGTGCATCAGCACTGGGTCTGGTTTCTTCCATGCCCAGCGGCCCCGGCGTGATTGCGGATCACTTGATCGCCGAAATTGCCGCCGCCGTGCCACCCCCGGTCGCCACTTTTTTGCTGACCGCCTTGCAAAATGCGGATGCCATTGCGCAGCAGCATGCGCTGTGCAGAACCTCGGTCATTCAGTTGGTGGATGCACTGCCATTTGCCCAATTGCAAAAACTGCGCACGCTGCTGCCCGGCATCAAGCTGGTGCAAGTGATCCATGTGGCGCAGCAGAATTCTCTGGATGAAGCTTTGCAGGTGGCCCCCTATATCGATGCGCTGCTGCTCGATTCGGGCAATCCGAATTTGGCGGTGAAAGAACTGGGCGGCACCGGGCGTACCCATGACTGGGCTGTGAGCCGCCAGATTTGTGAAAAAGCGCCAGTGCCGACGTT
>JBDLSU010000279.1:0-8460 GCA_039799405.1 Pseudomonadota bacterium
TTCCAGCGCCTGTTCATTGTCAATCCCCAGGCGGCGGCGCAGCCAGGCCTGGTAGGGCGGGAAGGATTCAAACAGTTCCGCCTTCAACGCCTTCAGGCGCTTTTTCAGCACGGCCAAATCGCTGCCAAAATCAGCAAAATGGTCGGTGATGGACAAGGCGCGCTCCGCGCCGACATAAAACCGCGCCGGTTGGCCGTGCAAGTCTTTGCCCCAGTAAAACACCTGGGCAATGCTGACGCTCTGGCCCAGTTCCGCATTGACAAACACGCCCAGCAACACCGAATAATGCCCCGCATCGCGCAGCGCCACCGGTTTCACCGCCCCGGTGCTTTCCACCCGTTCCGATTTGTAATGCCCCAGCACATACGAGCGCAAACTACGCTCTTTTTTCTCGGCCCCGGCGGCCTTGTTGTAGTCGATGCGCTGCGGCGCAACCAGCAGCGTGGTAATGGCATCGACCAGGGTGGATTTGCCGGAACCAATATCGCCCGTCAGCAAGGCATTGTGCCCGTCCGGACAAAAACGCCAGACCTGGCCGTGGAAGGTGCCCCAGTTGTACACCTGCAATTGCTGCAGCCGAAAGCCGCCGGGTAGCGCGGTGCTTGGTTCGGGCGTGGTCTCGTGGGTTGATTCTTGAACTGGTTCCGGCGCTGCTTCCTGGGCAGATTCGATAACCGCTTCCGGCATGGCTTCCAACCATGATTGCTGGCCTGGCACCTCCCGTTTTTTACTCATTACCAGCCTCCGCACCCGCTTCGTCCGGGCCAGACTGGCCCAGCACATGCGCCTGATAACCGGCCAACCGTTCATCCAGTTGCGCCAGCCATTGTGCATCGACAAAGGCTTTCAAAATCCGCGACACTTCCCACGCCAACGCGCTTTTGCCGCTGCCGCTGGTTTTTAGTGGCCGCAGAAAGCCGAGTTCGACGATTTTTTTGATATGGGCATCGATCTGGTCGATCAGTTTCACTTCATTGCTGGTTTCCGGCAAAAACACCCGCACCATTTCCACCAGTTCTGCCCGGTTCAGCACCAGCCGGGTGCTGGCCCCGTCGGCGGCACCGCTGGCATCAAATTCGGCCAGTTTTTTGCGCAGCAAGGCCAGCATCAGGCTGACCGGAAACGAGAGTTGCCGCCGTGCGATCAGCCGCGGCGTGCTGTCAGCGGCCAAGGCGTCATCGTCCAGATGACGCGAGCGTAAAAACGCATAGCCTTCGGCTTCGTCCAGCACCAGTTCCAGTTGCAACACCGCCAAATAGTCGCGCACCCGCGCCTGCAAATCCAGCAGCGCTTGCCACAGGCGCGGTTCGCGCTCCTGATACAACACGCCCTTCAGCAAGGGCACCAGCAGTTGGCCCAGTTCTGGCGCGCTGTTGGCAGCAGATTTGGTGGCAAGATCGGTGGCAAAATCGCTGGAAAAATCAGCGGACAAAGTTTCAGACATCGGTTTTTTCCTCTTGCGGCGAATGGCTTTGGCAATACACAATGCGCGGCAGGCGCGCTTGCCGGGTCACGCTGGCCCCGTCGCTATCGACACCTTGCCAGCGGATGGTTTCTTCCTGCTCCAGCTCTACCCGGCTATGAAACGCGCCATTTTCGGCCAGATCAACATACACCACCAGTTCTGCCAAACCATGTTCCAGCGGCTGTTGCTGGCACAGTTGGCCCAGGCTGATTTCCGGGGCCAGGTGCAAGCTTTTGCGGATCTGGTAAGCCAGCTTGGCCTTGTCCACCACATTGTGCGCATACAGCGCCGCCATGGCGTCGCTATCGTTTTCATCCACCTGCCCCGCTGCCAGCAAGCTGCTGACAATTTGCGGTTTGGCGGCGGGGCGATACAGGGGACGCTCCATGGGCAAATCAATTTCCGCCACCGGGGTGGCAATGCTGATGAAGTCGCCACCGGGAGCCACATCGCGCAACGCCAGTGCGCGCGCTTCAATTTGATGCAGGATATCCATGATGCGGCGGTTTTCCAGCCAGGCCTGATCGTCCAGAAAGCGGCGCAACTGCTGCGACAATTGCGCCACCGTGCGCTGGGTATGTTCGCCCGCTTCCAGCCAGTCGTAATGCACGCGCTTGATGCGCACATCCGGCTGCAGTTGGGCGATGGGGGCCAGTTTTAGCACCCGGCTCAGCATGCTGGTCAGTTGCTGCTGGCGCTCGCTGGACATTAAAAAATCCCAGAAGGCGTGGAAGCTTTTGCCTTGATCGGTATCAAAAATCGCGTCACGCTCGCCCATAATGGTGTGCAACAAGCTGCCGCGCGAATCATTCCAGGTAGCGATTTGTTCGCGCACGCGCCTATCCAGCCCACGGAAGTTACTTTCCACTTCCCGAAAATCACCCAGCAGTTCGCGCGCCAGTTGGGTAAATTGCTGGAAGCGGTCTTTCAGGCCGGTGCTATCCATCACCGGCAAATCGCCCTGTTCAACCCGGGCAATTTCGGCATCGATCTCAGCGCGTTGTTGCTGCAACTGCGCCAGGCGACGTTTCGGGTCCAGCTCGCTACCCTGATCCATTTGTTTCAGCAAATCAAACAGCGTCAGCAAGCGCGATTCGGTGCCAACAAACTGGCGCTCGGCCAGGTTTTCCAGCCAGCCCAGGGCTTTTTCGCTGGCAACCGACAGATCAAACTGCGGCTCGTCCGACCCTTGCGCATAAAATTTGCGCAAATAACCATGCTCGGCCCAATCGTTCAAATATTCCTGCGCGCTTCTCGGAAACTCGGCCCCGGCTTCGCGCACGGCAAACAATTCATCATCCAGCGCCTCCACCAGATTGGCCTGCGCCATGACGCGCACATTGGGCGTAACGAACACGCGTTGCAGGAAGGCGGCGATCAGGGGGGCGTGCGGGGAACACAGCAAACGCCAGGCCGGGTGATTTTGGCGCAAAGATTCGAGCGTGGCGAAATCGAGGGGCATGGCGGAGGATGGGGTGCTTGGGACGGTTGGCGATGGGGGATTTTAACCTGAATTTCACATGGGATCGTAACGTGCTGCGCCGTCAAGGGGCTGGCGTGGGGATTTTGGTTTTTGGGTGGTCAGGGTGGGGTGTTTAGCGCTCGCAGCACCTTGAGCGCCAATGCGCCTGGCCCGGCACCGATGCCGCGGTTGTGCGGGTTGATGTTTTGCTCGGGCGTTACATCTTGCCAGCATGCTACATGCAAAATTTCGGAGTGGCTGGCATCGGTTTCAATCTCGAATTGGATGAAGCGTTCATCCTGGGTTAGCAACAGGCCGAATAGCTCAGGCATGCCGGGGAAGTCGATTTCAAGATCAACGATGATCGATCGCGCCCAATCTACACCATGCACGCAGCCCAAGGTGTGTAGTCCGACGGGAATTGCGTTTTGACGCCAGAAAACCGACTCCTTACGAATGGCGGCTTCGGCTTGTGAGTTTTGTTGCTGTATGTTTAACTGTTTTGATGGCATTTGACACATTTCGCTGCTGCGATAAATGATTCATGGTTTGTTTTTCCGCAAACCCATTAAACAATAATGCATGGTGCATAATGTTCAAATTGAGGGGGGTTGGACGCCACAAAACCTAGCTGACTTCCCAAAAGTTTAAAAATCGACAGGCCGTTAAAGAACGCTTATCGGAAAGTTCCTATCGAATGCAAGGTTAGCTCGGCTTCTTCTCGGGGCGAGCGATGATTGCAGTTGTTGTCCAACTTTCCTCCCACGCAAGTGCAAATGTTACAAGCCAGCGGAATTTGAAGTGCGATTTGTATTGAATCCCGACATGAAGAAAGTGATCGGGGTTTTCAATCTGCTCTAGACGCTCAATGACAACAACTTCGCCTGGATACAAGTGAACAGTAGAAGCAAAAATTTTCTTGGGTTCATTCCATTCGAGTGGCTCCTCACCTTCAATTACTCGCTCTTGGGAAAACGGCACCCACTCAGAGAGATGCCTACGGTCTGTAAGTGAGTACCTGAGTACCTGAAGCATTGCGACCTTTTGACGTATTCGTACCTTTGACTTGTTTTCGATTTCTATACGAAGTACCAACTTCCCGTTTTCTTGGTCAATCCAACGCGTAAGTATTCGAATTTGTGCAACTGGGGAAAACTGCTGAAAAACAAAAATCGCAAGAAATGGAGCCAACACGGCAGCAAATGCAGACAGCACCGCTATAATTTGATTTGCATTAGCAACGAACCATTCCATTTTAAAAACCATCCTATGAGCTTAATGTTTGACACGAGAGGCTACCGCAAATAAGCGAAGCTTGCTTGCGGCAGCCGCCTTGATGGAAGGGTTGGGCATCACTCCGCACCCCAATAAACGAGATTACCTCTGCAACATGCTATTCGCATTCTCGGAAATTGTCTCCGTAAGCTCTGATGGGATGCGCTTCCACACTTTGTCGGGGACGGCTGGTGCGTTCATGGGGATCGCTTCCAACTCGGTTCGTAGTGACTCGATAACGGCTCGCATTTCCGTTTCGCTGCTCGGTGGCAAAGCTAGCACTTGCTCGAAACGGCGATGCACATTGCCGTACGCTACGCCAGCCGCATGATGCTGCGCCGCTTTCTCACTCCACTTACCAGAAGTGGCAATAGTAGTAATGACAGATGCCAAAATACTGACGCCACCTGCGCAGAGGCGCACCCAAGGCGGTGCCTCTGCCTTTTCGGTAATCAGAATCAATAGCCCAACCACGCCGGAGATCGTTGCTGATACGACTCCGAACCAGAATGCGCGCTTCTCGGCGCGATGAACCATCGCATAGTGAGCCTTTTGATTTAGCCGCGCCCGATGCCGCCACGAAACAAGAAGCTCATGAGAATCTGCGGGAATCTGTAGTTGGATATGTGCCATGCGGCCCCCCCGTGGGATGGTTAACATTTGAACTAAGTGGACATCGGCCCGGCTAAAGTGGATCAGGTATCTGGTCAGACCACTATCACTCAAGTTCTAGTTGGTAGTCGTTTTTTGCGGCGATTTTTATCGAATTCAAGATACCCTCGATATCCTGAATTTTCTCATCATATTTAAGTTGCTGATCTTCATCAATTGTCATTGAAGATAATTTTTCAAGGCGCTGTTCATAGTGCTTAAGGGCTTCCCATAACAAATTGTACTCACTGACAATCGGGCGAATTCCATTATCCGACATTTGCAATACCTCCAGTAACAACAAGTTGAACTTTTGAACGATCCAAGCCAAGCTCTTCAAGCACGCCGAGATATTTCTTCAATGGCATATTTTTTGCTGGTGCGATCATATAGTGCCCCTCATGGCCAGGTCGCCTATCTTTCACCAATTTAAGCTCCGGGGGTAGATCTGCGCCTTTTTTTATTCGCCACACTTTTTTACCGGGCTTTTGCATGATTTTTGTCATGTGATCAAACGCTGAAAATCCATTCCCATTTGCAACCACAATTTCAACACCATCTTGAATTAGGATAACAACATCGGTTCGAGCACGTTCTTCTGTAAAAGCTGGCCAAGTCGCATTTCCCATACGGTAAAGGTCTTTCGTAAAACTTGCAACATCCATAATGTAAAGTTCATTCAATGAAATCATCTTAAAATCCTTTTATCTTAATGCTTGGCAATATCAAATTGTGGCATGGCCTTCTGAGTGACTTGACGAATCTTCGCTTCTCTGGTCACGACAGCGCCTTCCCGGATGGTCAACAAATTTTCCACCCGCATTATAATTGAAATACCAACAAACTTTGAGCACAATCAATGTGATTTTTTATTTTTATGCATGAAATTAAACACCAATTCAATATGACACTAGTGAAATTACTGTATTTTCATTCACTCTTTCAACACAAAGCAAATTCCGACATCAATCCACAATATTGCTTTGTGCGGCATCACTCTTTTTCATCGCCAGCTTCTTCGATTCCACGCAAAATACGGCGGAATTCCAGTTCCGTTTGCGGGCCGAATAGCAACGATCCGCCGTCATCAAGTTCTCGTAGCTTTTTTTCCATTTCGGCATGCAATTGATCCTGCCTTTCGATTGCCGCACGATTTTTTTCCAGCATGGCTTTTACTTCATCACCGATCATATTCAAGGCTCATTACTAAATGCGTTGTTTTGCCAAAGCGAATGCGGCTAGGCATGTTGGGTCAAGCCGCCAACTTCTAGCCCAAAACCGCCGCCTCAATTTCAGCAATGTCGATTTTTACCTGCTTCATCATGGCCGCCATCGCCTTGGCAGACACATTCTTGTCTGCATTCATCGTCAATTCGCTGAGCCGTTTCGGGTAAATCTGCCACGAAACGCCGTAGCGATCCTTTAGCCATCCGCAGGCGGTTGCCTCGCCACCATTCGCGGTCAACGTCGCCCATAGCCGGTCTGTCTCGGCCTGATCGTCGGTGGCGACCGAAATCGACACGGCCTCGCTCAAGGTGAACATCGGCCCGGCATCCAGTATCTGGTACGGCACCCCGCCCAGCGAGAAGTCGGTTACCGAGAAGGCGCTAAAGCCGTTATCGCCAGAATAGCTCATCTCAACCCGGCTTCCCGGGATCAGGGAGCAGTAGAACTCAGCAGCCTCAGGGCCACGCCCGTCGCGGAACCAAAGGCAGGTGCGGATAGAACTGGTCATGGTATTTCTCCTCGTGTTGTTTAAGTTGAGCGGTATTCAAGCGGCTTTTTCTTCCAGCATTGATTTTATTGCGTCACCGCTCATAATCCAGCCGCATTGCCTGCAACTATCGCTTGCTACCCTTGAGACACGACATTCGCTCTTCAAGCAAGCGATCTTCCTCTTTGCGCCGCTCGGCTTGTTCTTGCGCCGACAGGGTTTTGCCGCGATATTTCTTTGCCAGCTCGTCGGCCTGCTGGCTGGCTTTCACCGCACACGCCTGTTCCTGCGCCATGAATGCGGGGCCTGCTGCGCGCTTGCTGGCGCGGGTGCAATCCTCTGCGCGTTTGGCGGATGCTTCAAGGGCGGCATGCAAATCTTTGGCCCAGGCCGCCTCGGCTTGCTTGTCGCCCTTGGCAGGCAGCTTGCGGGAAAAATCGCGTTGAATTTGATCTTGCTCTGCCTTGCCGGTCTCAGTGCATTTATCTTGAGCGTTGGCAAGCAGTGGCAGCAGGGCCAGGATGGTAAAGACGTAGCGCTTCATGATGTGGCCTTTCGAGATTAAGGAATGGACATTGCCAATAATACCGGACGCCACGCCCCGGCCACAAGGCGCTTTGCGGCGGTTGGCGGCAAGCCCTGGTTTTGCGATCCTCTGTCAAAATACGTCATTACCGTCAACGCCCAAATTGTTGATCTTGCTCTTGCCAAGAATCTTGAGAAGCAGATTGCGACAAGCTTTCAATACCGGATAAAGAATTTTGGATGCCGCGCGGGAACGAAAAGACCAATAGGCAAGCCAATTGAAAACACCCTGGTTTGTCCCCATCAGCGCAAGGGCATGGATTGCATCCGGGCCATAGTAAAGTTGGCTCCCCACCTTTACGACCATGCCTTGATCAATATCGAGCCCTTTTGCTGTGATTTCGTCCACGATGGGGCCACCAGCGCGCGCATCCAGTAGCACCAGCCGCCCCACGGATTCGCGGATTCGTATGATGCTGCAGTAATAATCGCAGGCCGGGCATTGTTTGTCGTAGACGACTATGACTTCCGCTTTGTCATTCATTCCGCCTCCAAGGCAGCAAAGATGGCTTGAACAGCATTTGTGCTTTCTGGCGGCGACGGTTCGACCGATTCGGCATGCCAGCGCTTAACGAGGGTTTGGAGTGATTGCATTGATCTGACCTGATAAACACTGCCGCAAAAATCTTCAGCACATGCCGCAATTGGCAAGCAGCATATTACTACAATGAATTGTCTCGACACTGTCGAGACAATTGGCATAAAGCCATTTCCACCGCGCAACCATCAAAAACCCGCCATGCAACCCGCTCGTTGCACCACAATGTCGCATAGCACCACCCGGAAAATAGTGCCAACAGTCACCACCAAAACAACCACACCACATCATTCCACCCAAAAACCATCCCCAAATCCGCAACAATCCATCATCTGATGGCATTTATTTCATCATCACCTCACTTTTTTTGCGGCTCATTTGTAACAAATCCCTACAAACACCGCCCTGTCAGCCCCAAAAAAGTAGCCCCAATCAGGTGCGCAAACTCACCAAAATAAAGCAGCCTGACCATACCACTTGCCATTCATGCCACAAATCAAGCTTTTTCCCACCTGCATTATTGGCGCAAGTTTTCTCACTTTCCACCTCACCCAACCAGCAAATATTCATCTGCGCGCGATTCCGGCAGAATATTAAATGGGTTGATGTTGCTCATAATCGTCATTCAAAATATGAATATCATACCGCCATAAGTCGTATTAATGTTGCCAGACATCACTTGTAACGAGGTTGTAACATTATGATATTCACGAAACGAATGGCTTGCATTGGAATTAAAAATTGGATCAACGCTGGCGGGTTCTTTAAGA
>JBDLSU010000280.1:0-3472 GCA_039799405.1 Pseudomonadota bacterium
GTATGCCGCCGACTGGTGGCTGCGGGATCGGCATTGATCGTTTGATGATGCTGTTGACTGATGCGCCCAATATTCGTGACGTGATTTTATTCCCGCATCTGCGGCGCGAAGAGTAAATTCCGGGTGGCACCATGCTCGCCACCCGTGGCTACAGATCTTTACATTTGACGCAAAACTCAGGCGCGCCGCAAGCGGCGTGCCGTTTCTGACTCATCCTCTGGTGGTAATACCCGCCACTTGCCTGTCACCAGGCGCTGAGTCCACAGTTTTTTCTCCTGCGCGACCACTTCACGCTGGCGACGCGCCAGTTGAACTTCGGCTTCAGCCGCATCCAGAATCGCCACTACCCGCTGTTGCACTGCCAGCGGTGGCAGGGGCAAGCGCAAGCGGCCAATATCGGCCAGACTGATGCTGGGATAGCTGGAACCGGTTACCTTGGCCTGAATCTGGCGCTGAATGCTACTGCCAAACAACATGTGATACAAATAACCCGGCTCAACCCCGGCCTTGGCACGCAACAGGGCAAAGCCGGTGGAGGCAATGCAATCGGCATGGGCCGCATCAATGCGCGCATAGCCCTGCAAATTGGGCCGCACCATTGACATCAGAACATCCCCCGCCGCCACTGCACGGCGCGCACGCTTGGGCGCATCTGCGGCACTGACCCATTCCAGCTCGGGCGCGATGGAGCCAGCATTAACATCAGTCAGGGTAATGTAGCGAAACTGCATGGGCAAGCGCTTGAGTCCCGGCTCCGGACACACGGCGGCAATCTGCCCCAAATCCACCAGCGGCCACTGCCGTGCCGCCGGGCTTTCCAGCAAATACTGGCGCAAGCCCCGTTGCAAGGCTTTGTGATTTTGCAGAATTTTTTGGATGCAAGCGTGCGATTTGTCCCAGTTGGCCAAAATCGCACAAATGCGCTGTTGCTCCTCCAGCGACGGTAACAGCACCGGAAAATTGCGCAACTGGCGCGCATTGATACTGGCCAGGGTGGTACTGCTCTTGGCGCAACTCAAAAAATAACTACGGCCGTGGCTGCTATTGGATAGCGCCGTCAAAAACTCCGGCAGCACCTGGCTGCGGTCAGTACGCACCGCAAACACATGATTTTGATGCAGGCAGGGGCTGATTTCACCGCGCCACAAATCGCCACGCCCAAGTTTGTCAAAATCGCCGCCCTCGGTCATCAACACATCACCCGGCTGCAAGGCAAAGCGTTCAACCAGACGCCGCTCCACCGCCACCGTGCGCACATCACGCAAATCCAGATACCCTTCCTGCACATTGGCAACCCGCAAATACGGCAACCACACCGGGTCTTTCAGGGTTGCCTTGCTCAGGGCCACCCCACTTTGCACATGCGCAACCTGTTGCAAAGGCTTGACGATCCAGTCGCCAGGAATAACTAAATTCATACTTTAGGTGGCTGTCCCGTCAGCGAAATACCCAGTTCCTGCAAATAGCCGTCCATGGTTTGTTCCAGTTGCTGCAACTGCACTTTGAGCCGTTCACGTTCGTCACGCAAAGCGACCAAATCCACTTCCGGCTCCTCCGGTATCGCACTCACATAGCGCGTGATATTGAGGTTGAAATCATTTTCAATCATCTGGCTACGACCAACCAAGGACGAAAAGTGCGGGATTTCGACCCGGTTTTGTGCACATTGCCAGATACGCTCAATATCTTCGGTGCGCAACAGATTTTGCCCCTTGCCTTCCTGAAAATCCTGCGAGGCATCAATGAACAACACCTTGTCATCGGTTTTCTTACGGCGGAAGATCAAAATTGCCGCCGCAATGCCGGTGCCATAAAACAGCTTTTCCGGCAAACCAATCACGGTATCGAGCAGATTTTCTTCGACCAGACGGCGACGGATATCACCTTCCACCGAGCCACGGAACAGTACGCCATTGGGCACCACCACCGCCATGCGGCCGGAATCGGGCTTCATGCAACTGATCATATGCAAAATAAAGGCGTAATCAGCCTTGGTACGCGGCGGCACGCCAAATTTGAAGCGTTGATACATATCTTCATTGGCAGCCTCAAAACCCCATTTTTCCAGCGAAAACGGCGGGTTCGCCACGACCACATCAAATTTCAACAATTGCTGGTCAAAATTCAACAGTTTGGGTTCGCGCAAAGTATCACCCCATTCAATGCGGTGATTGTCTTCGCCGTGCAAAAACATATTCATCTTGGCCAAAGCCCAGGTCGAACCAATCGCTTCCTGACCGTACAAAGCGTAGCGCCGCGCGCCATTGCGCTGGCGTACCAGTTGCCCGCATTTCATCAACAAGGAACCAGAGCCGCAAGTCGGGTCACAGATCTGGTCATTCGGTTTCGGATCAACCAGCAGCGCGATCAATTGCGATACTTCCGGCGGGGTATAAAATTCCCCGGCTTTCTTGCCGCTGGTAGAAGCAAAGTGGCGGATCAAAAATTCATAGGCATTGCCGATCACATCCAGATTGCCAACCCGGCTGGGGCGCAAATTCAATTCCTGTTTGGCAAAATCCTGCAGCAAATGACCCAAAATTTCATCTTTTTGCTTTTCATCGCCCAGCTTGTTGGAATCAAACTGGATATCCTGAAACACATTGCGCAATTTTTCAAAATTGGCGGCGGCCAGCAAGCGCAGAGCCTGATCGATCCGCGCGCCATTTCCTTTTTCATGGCGCTGCTCATGCAGCCGGTAAAAGCTGGCTTCCGGCGGCAAGACGAAGCGCTCGTGCTTCAAAATCTCTTCAATAATTTCGGTATGGTCGCCATATTCCTTCTTGTACGACTCGTAATGATCCAGCCATACGTCTGAAATGTATTTCAGGAACAGCATGGTCAATACATAATCCTTGTACACGCTCGGGTCAACGGTGCTGCGGAAGGTATCGCAAGCGCCCCATACCGCACGGTTAATCCGGTCTTGCTCGATCAGCTCCACCACAGGTGCTTCAATCGTCTTCTTGCTGCGCCGACGCTTGGCCGGTGCCTGGTTATCAATGCTGTCGTTACTCATCATAGTCACTTCAAAAGCTTAAGGATTAGTCGATTCGGAAACCGAAGCCAGAACCCGCGCCACAATACTTTGAACTTCCCGTTCGCGGTTGCGGATCAGATTCTCCAACTGCGCACGTTCTTCCTGCGCAGTCTGCGTCAAACGCAATAACTGGCGTTGCTGCGCCAAACTGGGAATCACCAGCGGTACGCCTTCCAGCACGGCCCGGCGGATACTTTGCTGATCGCTGCCTTCGGCGTTATTGCGCAGATACGCTTGCGCCGTCGCCTGATTGATTTGCCATGCTACAAAGGCAGGAAGAAGTCGCTCGTCTTTCACCCGAACGACAAAAAAGTACTGCGAACAGATCGCCTTTTCAGCAACCCGATCCAGATAAATGGCATAATTGTAGACGCCGCGCGAAAGGAACAAAATATCGTCTGGCCGTAACCAGTCCGGTACTTTGCGCCCATT
>JBDLSU010000281.1:0-2675 GCA_039799405.1 Pseudomonadota bacterium
CGCAGGCACTTATTATGTACGGGTCAAAAGCTACAAAGGCAGCGGCAACTACACCCTGAACGTCACACTGCCCGGCGGCAGCACTGGCGGCACGACCTACCCATGCACCCTGCCTGCTGGCGTGGATCTGGGCAAAACCGGCAGCACTACCCCGGTCAACACCAGCACAACCACGGGTGGCATTGTATTGATGGGCGGCGGCACCGACGTTGATGCCGCCATCAAATGGATGACAGGCAAGGCAGGCGGGGGTGATGCGGTGGTAATTCGCTCCACTGGCACCAACGGCTACAACAGCTATATATATGGACTGGGTGGAGTCAATTCGGTCCAGACCCTGTTGATCGATAGCGTGGCCGAGGGTGACAACGCCTGCGTGGCAGAAACTATCAAACATGCGGGCATGCTGTTTATCGCTGGCGGCAATCAGCAAAACTATATTGACTACTTCAAGGGCAAGGCCGTCGGCAACGCCATCAACTACCTGATCAATACCAAAAAAGCCCCGGTCGGCGGCACCAGTGCCGGTATGGCGATTCTGGGTCAGTACTACCACCCCGGTGGTGCGGCAGACAATGCCACGGTATTACAAAACCCGACGGCAATTGCAATTGGCAATAATTTCATCAGCAATAGCTTGTTGAACAATGTGGTGACCGATACCCACTTCAGCCAACGCACACGCCAGCCCCGCCTGACTTCCTTCCTGGCCAGCTCGATCTACAACTATGGCGCGACCTGGCAAGCCATACGCGGCATTGCCTGCGATGAAGCCACCGCCTACGCCATGGATGCCAATGGCAGCGGTAAAGTGTTTGGCACCAATAAATGCTTCTTCGTCAAACCAACTGGTGCGGCCGAAGTATTGGCACCGAATACCGTGCTGACCTGGTTGCTGAGCCAGCAAGCCCTGAATGTGTATGCGGTACCCGGCACTACAGCGGGCAGCAACACCTTTAACATGAGCACCTTTACCGGCACGGGCGGCACTACCCAGTACTGGTGGGTTGATAAGGGGGTATTTACCATCCGCTAAACCCGCTTGCAGCGCTCGCATCGCCCAGCACAAACAGGGATGCGAGCGCTGCCCCAATCACCATCTTGCCATCGCCATCCCTGCCATCCACGGTAAAGCGCCTGATTCTGTGCCGTCTGCTATTTTTACAAATTGTCATGCAAGGCCGACAAGCTGGTACAACACGGTGTTCACTTGTCTGTTGATTTGCCAGGACTAACACAGTAGAATCGGACTATTCTGGTCAGACCAAGGAGTTCATCATGCAATCATGGCAAATTCAGGAAGCCAAAGCACGTTTGTCCGAACTGTTGAAGCTAAGCGAAAGCGAAGGGCCACAAGATATTACCCTGCATGGCAAGTCGGTGGCAGTGGTATTATCGCGCAGCGCCTATGACAAAATGTCGGGCAACCAGCAATCACTGGTCGAGTTCATGCAACAGTCGCCACTGTATGGACTGGAAGAAATTGAATTTGAACGCGACCAGAGCGAAACCCGCGAGGTGGCCCTTTGAGTTACCTACTTGACACCAATGTCATTTCAGAATTGCGTCGCAAAAAACCGGATACAGGCGTGCTTGAGTGGTTCGCTGGTCGCCGGGCATCCACCTTGTTTTTGAGCGTACTCACCTTGGGTGAGTTACGCAAAGGGGTTGAACTGGTACTTGTTCCTGATCGACGGATGGCTTTGCTTGATTGGTTGGAAAGCGAATTACCCAACTACTTTCAGGGACGCATTTTACCGGTCGATGCAGGTGTCGCAGATCGCTGGGGTCGCATGCTGGCCAGCGCAGGCCGTCCCGTCCCGGCAATCGACAGCTTGCTCGCAGCCACTGCAGTTTGTCATGGATTAACGCTGGTAACCCGAAACATACGCGACTTTAACGACTTCGGGATGGATATGATTAACCCCTGGCATCGTCCCTGAAACCCGGGATCACGCACAAGCGTTAGCTCTGCAGCCCCGGCATCTCCTGATCCCCAAATAGCCATTTGTTTCATGCTACACTGGCGCATCCTGCCTGAGGAAGTGTCCATGCCAGAACTGTCCCCGTCTACCAACACCGCAAACCCGCCACCGGCCAGCCCGCGCTACCATCTGGCGGTATTGTTGGCGATTGCCGTATTTGCCATCAGTGGCACGTTTTTTGCCGAAATACTGTTTCCCGATCTGATTTTCAAGAACGAAACCCTGCATACCTTTCTGGAATCGATTGGTGCTGTTTCCGCTCTCACACTCACCATCATGATCATGCTTTCGCAAAGCGGGCAAGATGACAGCTCGCTGGCTTTTGTCAGTGCCGCTGGCCTGATTTGCATGAGTGTATTCGATGCCATGCATTCCATCGTGCCACCGGGTTCTTTGTTTGTGTGGTTACGTAGTAGTTCGACTTTTCTGGGTGGCTTTTTCTTTGCGCTGAGCTGGATCACGCCCAATCACTGGCTGGCGCGCTCGGGCAAGCGGATGGTGTGGCTGGTATTGCTGATGGCGCTGCTGCTGGGGCTTGCCTCGATGTGGTTTGCCAGCAGCTTGCCGTTGATGGTAAGCGACGGACAATTTACCTTTGCCGCTTGCGCCATCAATTTTGCCGGTGGTTTGTTGTTTTTGGCAGCGTCTGCACGGTATTTGAAGTTACACGATCAATCGCGCCAATTGCAG
>JBDLSU010000282.1:0-5218 GCA_039799405.1 Pseudomonadota bacterium
AAGTGCAAAAAGCCGCAGAAGCCAAAGACGTACCCAAGATGCAGCGTGTCGCCAGCGACATGCAAAGCAAATTCGGCAGTACCAGCTTTGCCCAGATGACTGCCCTGGCGGCTGCCAAAACCGCGTTTGACGCCAAAGACCTGAAAACTGCCAAGGCCCAGTTGCAATGGCTGGTCGATAACGGCAAGGATGAAGAGTTTACATCGGTCGCCAAATTGCGCCTGAGTGGCTTGTTGCTGGATGAAAAAGCGTTTGACGCTGCCATGAAATTGCTCGACTCCGGTTTTCCGGCGCAATTTGCTTCACCGGTGGCTGACCGTAAAGGCGATGTGCTGGTAGCACAAAACAAGTTGCCCGAGGCGCGCACCGCTTACCAGTCGGCGCTCGACAAGCTGGAAAAGGATAGCCCTTTGCGTCAGTTGATCCAGATTAAACTCGATGCCATTGGTGGCGCAAAATCGGCCTGAGCCGCCCAGGCACTGCCGCGTGCAGTATTGCCTGAGAAGACCAATTCAAGCAGGATGGATGGAATGAGAATGACGATGCAAGGTGCTGCAAGCACAGCCACAAAATTTACCGCCGTAGCAATGCTGGCCACGCTTGCCGCATGTGGCTCCTGGAACCCGTTTGCCAGTGCGCCTGCCAATGCCCCGCTGGCACTGGTCGATTTTAAAGCCACCATGAGCCCGAAAATAAGCTGGTCGTACAGCATCGGGCGCGCTGGCGCAGCCACATTTTCCCCTGCCTATGCTGCCGACAGCGTGTTTGTGGCCGCCGCCGATGGTTCGCTGGCACGCCTCAATGCGCTTGATGGCAAACCGCTCTGGCGCATCAGTGTTGGTTCCGGTTTGACCGCAGGTGTGGGTACCGATGGTGAAACCGTGGCAGTAGTTGGCACCAAAGGCGTGTTGATGGTGTTTGACGGCAGTGGAAAATTGCGCTGGAAAGAACAATTGCCGTCCGAAGTTTTGTCGGCCCCGGCGGTGGGGGATGGCAATGTGGTTGTGCGCAGTGGCGATAACCGGGTACTGGCATTTGATGCCCTGACCGGAGCCAAGCGCTGGACCGCTCTGCGTACCGTACCTTCCCTGATTTTGCGTGGTGCGCCCGGCCTGGTGATCGATAGTGGCACCGTATTTGTCGGCCAGCCAGGCGGCAAGTTGCTGGCACTGAGCAGTATTAATGGTGGTGCGCGCTGGGAGTCCGTGGTTGGCGAGTCGCGCGGTGCCACCGAACTGGAGCGGGTTTCTGATGTGGTCGGGCATCCGGTGTTGGCCGAGCATGAAATTTGCGCTGGCTCATATCAGGGGCGTCTTGCCTGTTTTGATATTGGTACCGGTGTGGGGCGCTGGAACAAGGACTTGTCCAGCCGGGTTGGCCCATCGCTGGATCAGCGCTTTGTATTTGCCGTCGATCTGAAGGGCGTGGTCAGCGCCTTTGCGCGCGAAGCCGGGCAAAGCGTCTGGCGCAATGAGAAATTGTTGAATCGTGATTTATCCGCCCCGCTCTCGATCGGGCGTGCGGTGGCCGTGGGCGACTATAAGGGGTTTATCCACTTTTTGTCGCGCGAAGATGGATCGTTTTTGGCGCGTTTGGAAGTCGGTAGCCCGGTAGTCGGTGCGCCCATCGTTGCGGCAGGTAAGGCCGTATTCCAGACGCAAGCAGGAACCGTGGTCGCAATCGCGACCGAGTAAGGGTAGGATGAAGCCGGTAATAGCACTTGTAGGCCGACCAAACGTCGGCAAATCGACCTTGTTCAATCGACTGACCAGATCGCGTGATGCGCTGGTGGCCGATTTGCCAGGGTTGACCCGCGACCGCCATTATGGCGAGGGGCGCATGGGCGAACGCCCGTTTTTGGTCATCGATACCGGTGGTTTTGAGCCGGTGGCCAAAGACGGCATCATGTATGAAATGGCGCGCCAGACCAAGCAGGCGGTAGTGGAAGCCGATGTGGTGGTATTTATCGTTGATGGTCGTGCCGGTCTGACCGGACACGATAAAACCATCACCGATTTTTTACGCAAATCCGGTCGTCCGGTGCTGTTGGTGGTGAACAAAGCCGAAGGCATGAAGTACACCGCTGCCGTGAGTGAATTTTATGAACTGGGCATGGGTGATCCGCTGGTCATTTCTTCGGCCCATGGCGATGGCGTACACGACATGCTGGACATGGCGATCGAACAGGCGCTGGCGCAGCAAGGCGAATTGATGCCGGAGCCTGAAGTTGGCGATGGCGGACGCCCGACCCGCATTGCCATTGTTGGCCGCCCCAACGTCGGCAAATCAACCCTGGTCAATACCCTGCTGGGCGAAGAACGTGTCATCGCCTTCGATATGCCCGGCACCACCCGCGATTCGATTGAAATCGCCTTCGAGCGCGACGGCAAACAATATTCACTGATCGACACGGCGGGTATTCGCCGTCGTGGCAAAGTATTTGAAGCGATTGAAAAATTTTCGGTAGTCAAAACCCTGCAATCGATTTCTGAAGCCAACGTCGTCATTCTATTGCTTGATGCGCAGCAGGATATTTCCGAACAAGACGCCCATATCGCCGGTTTTATTCTCGAATCCGGCCGCGCCTTGGTGGTGGCGGTCAATAAATGGGACGGTTTGCCAGTAGACAAGCGTGATCAAATCAAATTTGATCTGGAACGCAAGCTGGACTTTTTAAGTTTTGCCAAAACCCATTTTATTTCAGCATTGAAAGCGGTTGGCATTGTGCAAATGATGAAGTCGGTGGATGCTGCATTTGCCGCTGCCATGGTCAATTTGCCGACCCCGAAACTGACCCGCGCATTGGAAGAGGCGGTAGAAAAACAGGAGCCAAAACGCAAGGGGTCGATTCGCCCGAAAATGCGCTATGCCCACCAGGGTGGACAAAATCCTCCTATCATCGTGATCCATGGCAATTCTTTGAATGCGATCAGTGAGCCTTACAAACGGTTTCTGGAAAAACATTTTCGTGATACGTTTTCGCTGGTCGGTACGCCATTGCGTATCGAATTTCGTACAGGTAAGAACCCGTTTGATAAAAATCCGAAATAAACCGGATTTGAGTGGCAGTAATCAGGAAAAACGATTACATTTATGCCGGACTGTTTGCCTTTTGGGCGCATCGTTTTCAGCGTTGCATGGGGAAAACAGAGGAAAAACAAGGGAAAAACCTTGGGTGCCAGCTTGAAATAGAAAAAACTGGCCCCAATTGCAGCAGAGCCGGATGTCGGTATTTAAGCAATTTTACAAACAACAACAATTTGATGGAGCTGTTATGAGCAATAAAGGGCAATTGTTACAAGACCCATTTTTAAACGCCTTGCGTAAAGAGCACGTTCCTGTTTCGATCTATTTGGTTAACGGGATTAAATTGCAAGGGCATATTGAATCGTTTGACCAATATGTGGTGTTATTGCGCAATACCGTGACCCAGATGGTGTACAAGCATGCGATTTCGACCGTGGTGCCAGCGCGCGCCGTGAACCTGAATCTGGATGCGGACGCGGAATAAACGGTATTGAAGCATAACCTTTCCATGCGTGCCGTACTCGTCGGCGTCGATTTCGGTGATACCGATTTTGCCGCCAGTCTCGAAGAATTAGCGCTGCTGGCGCAATCGGCGGGCGTTGATCCGGTTGCGCGTATCACGGGCCGCCGCGCCAGTCCTGATCCCGCCTATTTTACCGGCAGCGGCAAGGTCGATGAAATTGCGCTGGAAGTTGCCGCACAGGCGCTGGATCTGGTGATTTTCAATCACGCCCTGTCACCGGCCCAGCAGCGCAATCTGGAAAAAAAACTCAATATCCGGGTGCTGGATCGCACCAGTCTGATTCTGGATATTTTTGCCCAGCGCGCGCAAAGTCACGAAGGTAAAGTTCAGGTTGAACTGGCGCAGTTGCAACATCTGGCGACCCGCCTGATTCGCGGCTGGACCCATCTGGAACGGCAAAAAGGTGGTATCGGTTTGCGCGGCCCGGGTGAAACCCAGCTTGAAACTGATCGCCGCTTGATCGGCGAGCGCGTCAAAGCGTTGCGCGCCCAGCTCGACAAATTGCAAAAGCAGCGCGAAACCCAGCGCCGCTCACGCGGCCGCAATCATGCGTTTTCAGTTTCGCTGGTTGGCTACACCAATGCTGGCAAATCGACCCTGTTCAATACCCTGACCAAGGCGGGCGTGTATGTCGCCAATCAATTGTTCGCGACCCTCGATACCACTTCGCGCAAGGTGTATCTGGGGCCGGAAGTGGGCAATGTGGTGCTGTCCGATACGGTGGGTTTCGTGCGCGATTTGCCGCATCAACTGGTAGCTGCGTTTCGCGCCACGCTGGAAGAAACCATCCACGCCGATTTATTATTGCATGTGGTCGATGCCGCCAGTCCGGTGCGGCTGGATCAGATTCAACAAGTCAATGTCGTGCTGGAAGAAATGGGCGCGCACGAAAATCCCCAGATTATTGTGTATAACAAGATTGATCTGGAAGATTTGCCGCCTGCCATCGAGCGCGATGAATATGGTAGAATTGCCCGGGTTTTTATCAGTGCGCATAGTGGCGCGGGCCTGGATTTACTGCGGCAGGCCATCGCTGAAATTGCGGCGGCGCACAATCTGGCGCGGCAATCGAAACTGGAACAAGAGCTGGCCCGGCGCTCTGCCGAGCAGCGTCTCGAATTTGAACAAACCCCGTCTTCAATTACTCACGTCGGATCCAATTAATATGGTTGCCTCTTTTTTTAAACAGCTTGGCATGAAATGGGCGCGTTACCTGCCCATTTTGAATGGCCGGAACGATGGTCCGCCCGATCTCGACCAATTGTGGCGTGATTTCAATGCGCGCCTGAGCCGCTTGCTGGACAAGTCCGGTAATAATGGCGGCAACAACAATAGCAACAATAATTTTCAGCCCGACATGAAGGGGGCCGGTATTGGTGCTGGCGTGATTGTCGTCATATTTTTGATTTTGTGGGGCATGAGTGGCTTTTTCATCGTGCAGGAAGGTCAGACCGGTGTGGTGACTACCTTCGGCAAGTTGAGCCGCAGCACCATGTCCGGTATTAACTGGCGTGCCCCGTATCCGATTCAGGATCATGAAATCGTCAACGTGTCGCAAGTGCGAACAGTCGAAGTCGGTTATCGTGGCACCTCCAAAAACAAACAACCGAAAGAAGCACTGATGTTGACTGATGATGAAAATATCATCGACATTCAATTTGCGGTGCA
>JBDLSU010000283.1:0-3831 GCA_039799405.1 Pseudomonadota bacterium
GTGGTCTGGGTTTCATGTCGCCATCCTGGGTGGTAAAGCGTACCCACAGCATGTATTTGTTGGCAGAAATTTCGGGAATCGCGCCCAGGCTTTCATCCACCATCAGGCGCAGCATCTGGTAGGCTTTGCCTTGCAGCATTTGCTGGTAGCTGCCGGAATGGGCGATCATTTTGACCGGGCCACCGGAGTCGCGCAGCAGGCGCAGGGCCAGCGTCAGGGCATCAAACAGCGGAACCAAAGGGGCAAACCAGTTGGCGATGTCGTTGAAACGTGATTGGGCCGGGCGTTGTTGCCAGGCGTGGTAGGACGGCAGGTCGAATTCGCACGCGCCGCCGGGAATGATGGTGCGGCCACGAATGCTCATCAGCCATTCATTGTCCCGGATGTGTTGCCCGGTTTTGCCCTGGGCGGTGGACAGTGCGGCGGCAACCTGATCGACTTCGGCCAGAATCGCATCCAGCGCATCGGCTTCTACATTCGGATTGGCACGATAGCCGAGCAGGGTGTTGCGCTGGCGTTCCAGTTCTTGCAGCAGATCAGACTTTAAATCGGCGCGGCCGGCCACTTCCAGCATTTCAAACATGGTCGCCAGCGCGACATGGTGTTGCAGCGCTTGTTCCTGATGAACAAAGAACCTGAATTTCTCGTATAAGTCTTCCAACCGCAACAACGTGCGTATGCGCTCGTTGAAAGGGTATTCGTAGATGATCAAAATGACATCCCTTTATAGGCAGGAATAAAATCCCGTTATTTTGAACCAATTAGCGCGAAAAAGCCGTGTGCGCTGCATTTTGTTACACCTGGGGTCAAGTTGACTGGCTTAAGGCACAATACTGCTGGTGCAACTGCGCAACCTGGGACGCAAGTGCCGCCAGTTCTCCCTCATTCCGGATCACATCATCGGCTGCAGCCAGGCGCTCGGCACGGCTGGCCTGGGTTGCCATTATGGCCTTAACCTGGGCTTCTGTCATGCCATTTCTCGCCATCACACGTTCAACTTGCAGGCTTTCCGGGCAGTCTATTACCAGTACCCGGTCTACCTTTTGTTTCCATGTGCGTGATTCTACCAGCAATGGCACCACAAACATCAGATATGGCCCCTGGGCATGCATGGCTTGTTGCCGGGTTTGCTGGCCTATCATCGGGTGCAGGATGGCTTCGAGCCGGGTTTTGGCGTCCGGTTGGGTGAAAACCAGCTCGCGCATGCGGGCGCGATCCAGTGCGCCATCAGGGGTGATAAACCCGGCCCCGAACCCGGCTGTAATGGCGCTGATGGCAGCGCCGCCGGGGGCGGTTAATTGATGCGCGATCACGTCGGTATCGATCAGGCTGGCACCGTGTTCTGCAAACAGGTTGCAGACGGTGGTTTTGCCGCAGCCGATGCCACCGGTAACGCCGATGGAAAAACGCCAGGGTTTCATTGGGTCACGGTAAAGATCAGGTCGGTCAGGGTTTTGCCGTAAAACAGTGCCAGCAAACCAGCGCCGGCCAGATAGGGGCCAAACGGAATTTTAAAGTCACTATTGCGCTTCATGACCATCATGCCGATAATGCCCACCACCGAACCGACCAGCGACGACAGCAAAATAATGACGGGTAACATTTGCCAGCCAAACCAGGCACCGAGTGCCGCCAGCAGTTTGAAGTCGCCATTGCCCATGCCCTGTTTTTTGCGGATCAGGTAAAACAGCTCGTTTACGCCCCACAAGATGCCATAACCGGCAATGGCACCGATGATGGCGTCGTTCAGGGATGCATAGTGGTGCTGCAGATTGATCAGCAAACCCAGCCACAGCAAACCATAGGTCAGTTCGTCGGGCAGTAATTGGGTGTCGAAGTCGATAAAGGTCATGGCGATCAGCAAAAAGCCAAAGACCATGGCGGCCAGACCAGCATAGCCGCTGCCAAAATGCCAGATCATCAGTGCCGACAAGCCCCCGGTAAGTGCTTCAACAAAGGGGTAGCGCAAGGAGATTTTGGCTTTGCACTGGCTGCATTTGCCACGCAGCAAAATAAAATAACTGAACAGCGGGATGTTTTCCAGTGCCGTGATTTTATGGCCGCAATGAGGACAGGCCGAACGCGGCGTGACCAGGCTGTAGTGGTCAAGGTGCGGCAAGGGGGTTTTGCAGCATTCTTCGGCGCAAATATTTTCCATTTCTCGCCGGATCATGATCGGCATGCGGTGAATCACCACATTCAGAAAACTGCCGATCATCAAGCCAAACCAGCCTGCGGCCAGGGTTGCCACCAGGCTCCCCGGCGCTTGAAAGAAAAACAGGTCAATCATCCTGCAACTGCACCAAGTTTGAAGATGGGCAGGTACATCGATACCACCAGACCACCGATCAGAACCCCGAGAATCACCATGATCATCGGCTCCATCAGCGAGGACAAGGACGCCACGGCTTCATCGACTTCGTCTTCAAAAAAGTCGGCGACCTTGCCCAGCATGGCGTCGAGCGCACCGGATTCTTCGCCGATCGATACCATCTGCGTAACCATATTCGGAAATACATCGGCATTGACCATGGCGGCCGTCAGGCTGGTACCGCTGGAAACTTCATTCTGGATTTTTTTGGTCGCTTCCAGATACACCGCATTACCGGCCGCACCGCCGACCGAATCAAGCGCTTCCACCAGCGGCACACCGGCGGCAAACATGGTCGCCAGGGTACGGGTCCAGCGTGCGATGGTAGCCTTGCGCACCACCGGGCCAAATACCGGGATTTTTAACAGCAGGCGATCCATCACTTTTTGCATTTCAAGTGAGCGCCGCCAGGCCTGGAAAAACATATACAGGGCACCAAACACGCTGCCGAAAATCAGATACCAGTATTTGACGAAAAAGTCGGAAATGCCCATCACAAACAGGGTCGGGGCGGGCAAATCGGCACCAAAGCTTTTGAACACTTCCTTAAACGCCGGTACCACCCAGATCATGATCACCGAAGTCACAATAAACGCCACCGCCAGAATCGAGACCGGGTAAAACATGGCCGATTTGATTTTGGCTTTGATGGCCAGGGTTTTTTCCTTGTAAATGGCGAGCCGGGTCAGCAAGTCTTCCAGAATACCGGCTTGTTCACCCGCGCCGACCAGATTGCAAAACAAGGGGTCGAAATACAGCGGGAATTTGCGGAAGGCCTGGTTCAGGCTGGTACCGGTTTCAACGTCGGAGCGAATATCCATCACCAGTTTGGCGACCGAAGGGTTGGCATGGCCTTTTCCGACGATGTCAAACGATTGCAGCAGCGGTACGCCCGCCTTCATCATGGTGGCCAGTTGTCGCGTCAGCAGGGAAATGTCCTTGTCAGTAATGGCTTTGCCGCTGGTGTAAGACTTTTTCTTGACCTTGGTGACGATAATGCCCTGGCGGCGCAGGGTGACGTTGACAATCGCTTCGCCGCCGGCACGCAGTTCGCCGCGCACGGTTTTGCCGGATTTGTCCTTGCCTTCCCAGGCGTATACGGATTCCTTGGTGGCGGTCGTAGCGACCGGGCGTGCAGTTGCCATCTTAGTTTCTCCTATTCATTGGTACAACCCAGCACTTCTTCCAGACTGGTGAGCCCTGCCTTGACTTTCATTAACCCTGAGCGGCGCAAGGAATTGACGCCTTCCGATTCGGACTGGTGGGCAATTTCCATGGCGCTGCCGCTGCGCAAAATGATTTTGGTAATCTCTTCGGTGATTGGCATGATCTGGTAGATACCCACCCGGCCCTTGTAGCCACCGCCATTGCAGCGCTCACAGCCAACCGGGCCATACGGTTGCCAGGTGCCATCGAGTTCTTCTTCCTTGAAGCCAGCCGCTAATAAAATTTCATCGCTG
>JBDLSU010000284.1:0-2787 GCA_039799405.1 Pseudomonadota bacterium
CTTGCCTTTCTTTCTCATTCAAAGTCAACCAAAGTTGCCGAAATTGCCCTGCCGCCTCAAAACACAATTCATCCATCATCTGTTCATGTGCCACACCGTTACGGCAAGCGTTCCAAATATGGCGACCGCACAAGGTCAAAAAGAAGGGATGACGTCCTGCCCAAGTACGCATCAAGGCCCGGTGGCTGTCGTCGAACATTGCATCCCCCAGCATCATCATTTGCTCCGCTGCCGACTGCGCCAACAAACCCAGGCTCTTCGCCTCCAAAATATTGGCAAATGGCGAAGTACGCCCGACCTCTTTAAAAACCTGATCCACGGGTTGCGCCGTTGTCAGCACCAGGCAAAGTTTTCGCCGCCCGATCAAACCACGCAAGCGTTCAAAAAAGCGATGCGGCAACTGACCCAGCATTGCTTCGGCTTCATCAAGCAAGATTAAGGGTGGCAGCGCAATACATTGTTCAGCCCAAATTGCCAGCGCATTGGCCGCAGCTTCAGCCTCATCACTTTCAATTTTCTTGTCGGTAATCGCTTGCACCAAACCGCTACAGGTCAACATGCCAGCATCAAGCCCGTCCACGATGCGCACCATCCGCCCCAACGTCTGCGCCTTCACTTGCCACGCCAGCAATAGCGAGGTTTTACCGATACGTCTATCCCCGACAATCGACACGCTGCGGGTTTCCTCCAGTGCATTTTGCAGCAAATTAAAAAAATCTTGCCGCCCGAAAAAGCGCGAGCCTACCGCAGGTGTCCGTGGGTCAAATGGATTTGCAGCAGATGGCGCGCCCGGCGCACCCGCAGGCGCAACGGCTACGCCCAGGCAGGTATGAACCAATGCCAAAATATCCGTCTGTTTGGATGGAAACGCATGCCCGTTACACCAAGGCTCCAACGCCATCGGGCAATGATCAAAATTGAATGGATCAGGAAAGATAGGATAAAACTTGTTATTGCGCTGCGCCGCGTTATACAAATCCTGGGTAATCACTGCGCCTTCCCAGGCCACGCCCTTGCCGCTGGTGGGCGGCGCACGCTTTTCAAAGCGCGGCTTATATGACGCCGAACACACCACCAGCACCACCGCAGCATCTTGAATCGACTGTTGCATCCACACCGCCCAACCCAGTTCCGGCGGTTTAATGGCGTGATCAAAATCCGACACCACCGCCACCCCGTTGGCCAGCAAATAATCACGCAATGCCTTCACCTGCGCACGAAAGGCATCGCTCTCCCAGGCGTAGCTGATGAATACGGTAGCGGTAGATGTCATGGATTTAGCGCGGGCAAAGGAAGCATTGTCGGTACAGTTTTATTTTGCAACTGTCTTTGCATTATCCGCAAAGCCAGGCCCCTTGCGCTATTGCATCAGGTAAAAATCCAGTAAATTGCAATAAATCACCATTCGTGCAACAGATTAGTTACAAACGAAGGAAAAAATGGATGGCGTTGGTAGCCATTGGTTCAAAGCAGCTCCCGATAACGCTCAAGGAATTTTGTAGTCAACCTAAAGTTGTTTTTTCTCAGCCTTTCAAAAAAACCATCGGCCGAAACAGGCAGTGCTTTAAGACGCAAGCTTTCGCGGTCTGCGCAATAACTCTGGTGGAACAGGTTCCGAATATTTTCCCCAATCTTCGCCTTCAGCCAATGCATCCAATTCTTCAAAAAACCATTTATTCGGCAAATCAGTAGGGTCTTTCGCGTAAATGATCACTTGCCCCTTTTCGATATCTGTGCGGATAAATAATTGCATCCCCTGCGGCAAAACCTCCAGTACCTCTGGTGGCATTTGCATCAAGCCATTTTCTATTTCTGCAAAGCATTTTTTGAAGTTCATTTATATTCCCTCGTTAAAATGTAGAAACAATCGAAAAGTGCGCCGTACAAGCAAAATTTGCTGGCGATAAAGGAGAGCACAGGAGGCGAGCTCTCCATTTTCGGCATTATACGGACAATGACGCCACCAAGTGCAACATTATCATTATATTGACAGTATTGAATGACATTTCTGACAGGCAGCATACCGTCCTGTGCCAATGACTGCCACTTGCACTTTGCCCTGATCAGGAACAGCATTTGTCAACAATAGCTTTTACCCGGCTTCCCCGACAATGTGGTTTGCATACAGCGCCGTACCCGACCAATTTACTTACAAATAGAAAACCCAAATAAAACACCGTTTCAAACCACGATCACAGTAAAATTAGCGAGCGCGCCAGCTTGCGCACCACCTATACGGAGATGACATGGGCAACACCACCATCAACATCAGCGGCAGCACGGTACACGGCAATGTCACCAGTGCCGATTTGATCCAGAACAGCTTCAACCAGACCAACACCGCCCCCGCCAAAGCCGCCGCCCCGGCCAATTTGCAAGGCGCGGGCACCGTCAAAATCTTCCTGGCCTCGTCGGAAGAACTGCGCGCCGAGCGCGACAATTTTGAGCTGTTTTTGCGCCAGCAAAACGACCATTACCAGGAGCAAGGCACTTACCTGAAAATTGTGCGCTGGGAGAATTTTCTTGATGCCATGTCGGCCACCCGCTTGCAGGACGAATACAACCAGGCGGTGCGCGAATGCGATATTTTTGTCAGCCTGTTTGCCACCAAAACCGGCAAATACACGGAAGAAGAATTCGACACCGCGCACAAGCAGTTTCTGGCAAGCGGCCGCCCCTACATTTACACCTTTTTCAAGGACGCCGCGCTCTCAACTGGCAGCGCGGATCGCCAAGCCCTGCAATCGCTATGGGCGTTTCAGGATCGCCTGAAAGCACTGGGCCATT
>JBDLSU010000285.1:0-7034 GCA_039799405.1 Pseudomonadota bacterium
TTTCTTCGGACGGGATGCTGACTATAATCGACCAGCGTCTGTCCGTGAGGCAGGATTGTGGCATGTTCATCTTGCCGATGCCGAATCGGGGCCATTCAAATTGCGAATCGCCAAATTCAACAGAAAAAGCAATACGGCCTTGGTCTACTGCCATGGATTTTACTCAAACAACCATATTCTCCTGATTTCCGTGCTCCAAAATGCTCACGATCTGTACGACCAACATCCGCATTCCTGGCACACTGCACTGGTGAAAATTGCCGATGGATTTCGCTGCAAATATTGATGTAACAGGAAAATGACTTGATGGAGAACAACCTGGCTGCGGCCGGGAGCGCAATTTTACCTTTTTGCGCAGGCTTAAAAATTAAGGGCTACCAGTTTGTTTGGCAGCCCAGGTACAAGCTCTCTTAAACAATCTCGCAACGCGTTACACACAAATCATATTGATATTGGCAGTAACCATAGTTATTGCGCGTTTCGCGCAGGCAAGTGCGATAGTCGGATTGGCAATACAGGCAATTAGCACTCAATGCCAGCGCCAGCGAGCTGGACAAGCCTGCGCCGACGGCAAACAAAAACAATCCCAGTTTCTTTTTCATGAAATCTCCTCGCGTGTTAAAAGAATAGTAATGATAGCAGCAATGCCAGCAAAAAACACAAGATTGGCTTTTAAACCATCAAACCTTACCATCGTTTTTTTGACCAATACCCAGGTCAGACGCCGAAGGTTCAATCATTTCTGAACATGGCCACAATAAAGCGCCAAAACAAGCGTTCAACTTGAACCAATAGCAAAACAAGTAGCCCAATTCCTGCTACCAGCAGCCCGGAATTGAAATCATGGAACAGCATTATTATTCCGCCCGTCCCAATCATGATAAAAAGAAGCCATTGAAAAAACCAATACCCAATGCGATTTGCCCTCTCTTGTTTTTCTGCCCGAAGCTGTGCAGCGGCATACTGTTGCGCCAAATCTTCCTTCACCGCAGCAACCTCTGCCGCGAAACCGTCCAGCTTACGCAAGCGGATTGCTTCCTCAAGCGCCAATTTGGCTTCTTCGGTCAGCGTGGGCAGCCGTGTGGCGGCTATCCAGGTCAATTCATCGTTGCTCATGGCGGCATAGTTTTGCCGCCTCATGGCGAGTTGTTGTTGATCCATCGGTGAGATTCAATCGGAGAGCTGATCGGAGGTTAAAGCTCAAAGTTCCCATCCAGCAGCATATCCGGCAATGCCTCTTCAAGCTGCACCGTGCGATTCTTGCCCGCCTGCTTGGCCTGATGCAGCGCTTTTTCGGCGCGTGCAAAAATTTTTTCGGGGCTGTCAGCGGGGGCGTTGGTGGTCAGCCCGCAGGAAAAGCGCAGCTTGCGTCCGGGGGTGACGCTTTCCCAGTCGCAGGCAGCAATGGACTCGGTCAAACGGTTGATTGCCTGCGCGCCTTGTTCCAGCCAACTGACTGGCAGCATGATGCCGAATTCATCGTCGCCAATCCGGGCAAACCGATCCAGCACGCGCAACAGCTTGGCCGATGATTCTGCCACCATGGTCAACACCCGGTCGCCAGCTTCGCGGCCGAAAGTATCGTTGATGTCGTTAAAATCGTCCAGATCAATGATGGCGAAACAAAAGGGCGAACCAGTGCGCATGGAGCGCTGCAATTCTGCACTGAGCGACTCGTGCATGACGCGCAGGTTATACGCGCCGGTCAAGGCATCATGGCGCGCCAGGTTTTGCATCCTGGTTTCCAGTTCCTGGATCAGCAAATCGCGTTGCGCCAACTGCTCACGCAAAAGTTGGCAATTGGGGCAGGCGTTGTGGTCGGTTGTCATGAATTGGGGGGGGGCTAGTCAAAAGGATTAATTCAGAATTTCTTGCAAACTGGACTGGGTTACCACCCGCAGGCACCAGCGCTGCCGTTCATCAACGCTGCTTTCTTTCAGCCGCGCCAAAGCCCAGTCTGGCAAGGGACCGAAGCGCAGTTCAAGTTGCGCCTGCAATATCTGGGCTAACGCATTTTGCAAGCCCTCTTGCCGCCCTTCTTCCCGCCCTTCTTGACGCCCCTTTTCCAATCCCTTTTCCAGCCCTTCGGCCGCCCACTGCTGGGTCCATTCAATCACACGTTCCGCTAACATGGTTTCTACCTCCAATATCGAACTCGCTCTCGGTAACGCTACCCCTGGCAAACGTGCCGGTAGCAGCACACGATTGACCCAGACGGTAAAGGCCCGCCGGAGTCGTTGCCGCGCAGGCGCTTTCAACCAAACGACCAGGTCGGATAAGGCCGCCAACATGGCCCCGGGTTCCCGACTTTTTTCCAGCCGCATTAAGGCTGCGACCAAATTTTTCACAAGCAATTGACTACTTTCGTCTACTACGCCAATTTCCAGCAAAAAATACCGCATCTGCGGCACATAGCTGGCAAGGCCCTGTGGCAAATTGTCGATTAACTCGCTCACATCGCGTTTGGCCCACCAGCGGGCCTGACCATTGTATAGCACCATGGGAAACACCGGTGGTAAATTTCCGGTATCAGTCAATTTGCCAGCGGCGATTAAATCCTGATACAGTAAAGCCAGATAACCCATGATGCGCACGGCCATAAACTTATCAACGGTGGATTGAAATTCCAGCAAGATATAGACATAGACGGGCTGGCCGTGAATATTTACCCGCCAGATAATATCGTCTTCACGGTCACGTAAATCGTCCGTGACATAACTGCCGGAAACCCGCGCCAACGTGCTGAAGTCGATCTGCGCGACCCAGGGTTCATCGACGAAGCCCACCAGCAAATCGCGAATCATTTCAGCGTTGCCGAAAATCAGTTTATAGCCGCTATCGTGTCGCATCGCCTGAATCCATCCTACCCCGCCAGCGCGCGCCCAATCAAAATCTTCTGGATATCGCTACTACCCTCGTAAATCTGGCAAACCCGCACATCCCGGTAGATTCGCTCGACCGGGAAGTCATCCACATAGCCATAGCCGCCGTGGATCTGGATCGCGTCCGAACATACCCGCTCCGCCATTTCGGAAGCAAACAGTTTCGCCATGGCGGCTTCCTTCAAACACGGTACACCCGCGTCTTTCAGGCTGGCCGCATGCCAGATCAATTGGCGTGCGGCTTCAATTTGGGTGGCCATATCGGCCAGTTTGAATTGCACTGCCTGATGTTCAAAAATGATTTTGCCAAAGGTTTCGCGCTGTTTGGCGTAGGTCAGCGCGGCTTCAAAGGCGGCGCGTGCCATGCCGACGGATTGGGCGGCGATGCCGATGCGGCCGCCTTCCAGGCCGGACAGGGCAATTTTGTAACCCTGGCCTTCTTGCCCGATCAGGTTGGCGGCCGGAATGCGGCAGTTTTCAAACAGGATTTGCGCGGTGTCGGACGAATGCTGGCCCATTTTTTGTTCCAGCCGCGCCACGATGTAGCCCGGTGTGTTGGTCGGCACCCAGAATGCGCTGATGCCTTTTTTACCGGCGGCTTTGTCGGTTACTGCCATCACAATCGCCACGTCGGCATATTTGCCGCTGGTGATGAATTGTTTGACGCCGTTGATCACATAGTCATCGCCATCGCGGGTGGCGGTGGTGCGCAGCGCGGCGGCGTCGCTGCCGGTGTGCGGCTCGGTCAGGCAGAAAGCGCCGAGCATGTCGCCTTGTGCCAGCGGACGCAGCCACTGCTGTTTTTGCGCGTCGTTGGCGTACATCATGGCGATGCTGCACACAGGGCAGTTATTGACGGAAATAATGGTGGAAGTACCGCCATCGCCAGCGGCAATTTCTTCCAGCACCAGCGCCAGCGACACGTAATCCATGCCCGCGCCGCCCAGTTCTTCCGGCACCGCCACGCCAAAGGCACCGAGTGCGGCCAACTCTTTCAGTTCTGCTTGCGGGAAGTGGTGTTCTTTGTCCCAGCGCGCGGCGTTGGGGACCAGACGCTCTTGTGCAAAGGTGCGCAAGGCGTCGCGGATCATGCTTTGTTCTTCAGATAAATTCATTGCCGTTCCAAAAAGGTGTCAGGTGCAAAGTGGGTCGGGGCGAATGGCTCAAACCATTTCGATGGCAATGGCCGTGGCTTCACCGCCGCCGATGCACAACGAGGCCACGCCGCGTTTGCCGCCAGTTTGCTTTAGTGCGCCCAGCAGGGTGACGATGATGCGCGCACCGGAGGCACCAATCGGATGGCCCAGGGTGCAGGCACCGCCATGCACATTGACTTTGCTATGCGGAATAGCCAGATCTTTCATGGCGGCCATCGGCACCACGGCGAAGGCTTCGTTGATTTCAAACAAATCGACATCGGCCGTGCTCCAGCCGACTTTTTTGTACAGTTTCTGGATCGAACCGACTGGCGCGGTGGTGAACAGATTGGGTTCTTGCGCGTGGGTGGCGTGGCCCAATACTTTGGCGATGATGGTGCAGCCGAGTTTTTTGGCGGTGGATTCGCGCATCAAGACCAGCGCAGCAGCGCCGTCGTTGATCGAAGAGGACGACGCGGCGGTAACGGTGCCGTCTTTTTTGAAGGCAGGCTTGAGGCTGGCGATTTTTTCCGGTTTGGCTTTGAGTGGGCCTTCGTCTTTGCTGATGATGGTATCGCCACCACGACCAGCGACCGTGACCGGAGCGATTTCCCAGGCCAGGCAGCCTTCTTTTTCCGCAACCTGGGCGCGCCGTACCGATTCAATCGCAAACGCGTCTTGCGCTTCGCGGGTAAAGCCGTACTGGCTGGCGCATTCTTCGGCGAAGGTGCCCATCGAACGGCCACCGCCGTTTTCGGTGCGGGAATAGGCATCTTCCAGGCCATCAAGCATCATGTGGTCAAACATCATGCCGTGGCCAATGCGGTAGCCGCCGCGTGCTTTCGGGATCAAATAGGGCGCGTTGGTCATCGATTCCATACCGCCTGCCACCACCACTTCGGCGCTGCCAGCCAGCAAGCCATCAAAGGCAAAAATTGCGGCCTGCATGGCCGAGCCACACATTTTGGACAGGGTTACCGCACCGGTGGAGAGGGGCAAACCGGCTTTCAACAGTGCTTGCCGCGCCGGGGCCTGGCCCTGGCCTGCCATCAGGCAGTTGCCGAAATACACATGTTCCACCAGAGCCGGGGCCACGCCTGCGCGCTCAACGGCAGCCTTGATGGCGACACTGCCCAGATCACTGGCGTTCAAACTGGAGAAATCGCCCTGGAATGCGCCCATGGGAGTACGGGCAGCACCGACGATAACGACTGGATCATTCATGATGGTTTCCTTCAAAAAAGTGAACAGGTTATTGATTTATCAGACGAATGGGTGGAGAAATGATCAGGAAAAATCATTGGCCGAAGCGCACCTCTTGCGGATACGGGAACACATCTTCCACCTGCCCCTCCATAATCCGCAATTTACGCCCTTGCCAGTAACTGGCTTCCAGCAAATCGGCATGGTGTTTCATGAAGTATTTGCGAATCCGGGTATTGCCCAATAAAAAGGTGCCGAATTGTTCCGGGAAAACGTCGTTTTTGGCAATGGAATACCAGGGTTCGGCCGACATTTCATCTTCTTCATTGCGCGCTTGCGGAATTTTTCTGAAATTGCAGTCGGTGATGTATTCGATTTCGTCGTAATCGTAAAACACCACGCGGCGATGGCGGGTCACGCCAAAGTTTTTGTACAGCATGTCACCGGGGAAAATATTGGCCGCGACCAGTTCCTTGATGGCATTGCCGTATTCGCGCACGCCGTGTTCGATGGCAGCTTCGTCTTCGCGTTGCTCGGCTTCAGCCAGCCAGATATTGAGCGGCACCATGCGCCGTTCTATATATAAGTGTTTGATGATGATTTCATTGCCGTCTTCTTCTATCTGGCTACCTGCCACTTGCTTTAATTCGGCCAGCAATTCTTCGCAGAAGCGGTCGCGCGGGAAGGCGACATTGGAATATTCCAGGGTATCGGCCATGCGCCCGACCCGGTCGTGGTTTTTCACCAGCAAGTATTTTTCCTGAATCTGGGCGCGGCTGGTTTCTTTGGGCGGCGGAATCACGTCCTTGATCATTTTGAACACATACGGAAACGATGGCAGGGCAAATACCATCATCACCAGACCGCGAATACCGGGGGCGATGGCAAAGCTGTCGGAGGAATGGCGCAGGTGGCGCAAATAATCGCGATAGAACAGGGTTTTGCCCTGCTTGTGCAAGCCAAGGATGGCATACACTTCGCTGCGCGGTTTGCGTGGCATCATGCTGCGCAAGAATTGCACATAGGCCGAGGGCACTTCCATATCCACCAGAAAATAGGCGCGGGTGAAGGAAAACAGAATGGTGATGTGCTCGGGGTCGAATAACACGGTGTCGAGAATCAACTGGCCTTTTTTGTTGTGCAAAATCGGCACCACAAACGGGTATTCCAGACTGCCGTTAATGCCCTTGCCGACAATGTAAGCGCCCTTGTTGCGGTAAAACAGGCTGGTCAGCACCTGAATTTGATGGTTGGCTTCCGGCACATTGCGACCAAACAGTTTGATCAGGCGCGCTTCCACCTGGGCGATGTCGCGATCCAGATCTTCAAACGGGCGCTGCAACTGGAAATTGGTGATGATGCGCTTGATGGCAAAGCGCATGCCGTCCTGATTCGGGTAATACACGCGGTAGGTTGGCAAAATCTCATCGGTTTCGATGTATTCGGTCGAGACCACCGGGCGTACGAAAATAAAATCGTTATGAAAATAAGTGCGGTGCAAGACATTGCAGCAAACCGAATTGAAAAAGGTTTCGGCCAGTTCCGGCTGTTTGTGGTCAGACAGCAAACCGATATAGTGCAACTTCATTTCGCGCCAGACTTCGTCTGACAGTTCGCTTTGATCGTATTCATCTTCGATCATTTGCACACATTCGCGCACCCGGTTGTCGTAGTAGTCGATCCGTTCGCGTGCGGCAATTTGCGCCACCTTCCATTCGGCCCGTTCAAAATGGGTGCGGGCTTCCCGGCTGGCCTGGCGGAACAGGCGGTAATGCTTGTCGAAACCGTCCAGAATGGCACGGGCCAGATCGAA
>JBDLSU010000286.1:0-4568 GCA_039799405.1 Pseudomonadota bacterium
CACCAGATCCAGATTTCCGGTCATGGTCATAGGCCCGGTACCGATGGTGGTGGTACATGACCAGGAAGTGCCAAACCAATCGTCCAGATTGCCGGCAAAATTAAACGTCATCCATGCAGAAAACCCGCCCATGGAAAAGGCCGAAGCACCCGCGCCATTGGGTTGAATGCTTAAATCAATCGGGCCGCCGATGGAAACGGTTGACCATTTAAAATCGCGCACTTTACTCAGCTCCGCACGCACAGAACTATCGATGCTGCTTTGCAGATTGGCATAGAGTTGATCCCGCGCCGTTGTCACAGACTGATAACTGGCATTGGGTTGATCAAACGTCGTCACGCCATTGACGGTGACACTGGCAGCAGAACTGATCAAATAGCCGGGATTCCAGCGCCACCGTGCATATTGTGTGCTGGCCCACGTTGGTGTGTCGTTATCCGTGTCAATGGCGATTGATTGGGTCAGGTTGCCTGCACTTTTTGCCGCTGGCGCGTCTGCCGCGTGCGTCAGCGCACTCAAACCCAATCCAAGCATGGCGAGTGTGTAGTGCGCAACGTGTTTCTTCAAGCGAGTTTTCATGGTTGCTCCTTGTTAGTCAGAAGCATGCCAACAAAAGTCGGCATGTTTCAGATTATTGCTATTCGCTACTGATCCCGATCAAAGGCATTTCAAAAAATAAGCTGTTGCCTTGGCTTGGCTATATGGGCCACATGCACTACCGTTACAGGTTCGTACTCGGGCATACGAACCGCGATCTGCTTCAAATTGGTCAACAAAGCTGTTGGTTCCACTATAAATTAGTGTTTGGTTTGTGAATGTGCTATTGGCTGACAAGTAGAATTCGTACCTTGTAAATGCGCCCAATGCATCGTTCCATTCGGCCGCATTATTTCCATAGCATCGCAGACCGGTGATGTATAACGTGGGTGCTTCGAGTGCAGAAATACTGTTGACCGACGCAAACAAATTAACGCGTGGTTTGACGATGCCATTGCGTGTATCTGTAATCGGTTGTCCTTTGCTGGTCAGTCGATCCACCGTTTGGGTGATGCTATCATTGGGTGCCGCATTGGGTGCCCGTAACACCGCGATTGCGCCAGCCACATGGGGCGCAGCCTGGGAGGTGCCATAGGCAGTACTGCCTGCGGCATTAATGGCCGCACCCGGTGCCAGCAGGGTGAGCAGGTTGCTGCTGTTGGAAAAACACGCAACTTTGTCAGCCGCTGTGGTGCTGTCCGAGCAGATGCCGTAAGCGACACCGCCAATATTGGCATCATAAACGGCACCAACCCGAACGGCTCCCGGCGCGCAAGCAGGTTCGGCTACGCCATCGGTAAAGCCATCATTACCGGCAGCCACCACCGGAACGATGCCATAGGCGCGCGCATTGGCAAAAGGGCTTGCTGCCCATGAGCCTGTACATTCGCTGGTATATTTCACGCCTGGCACACCCAGACTCAAATTGATGGCGACAATATTGTAGGTGTTCTTGTTATTGATGGCCCAGTTAATGCCGTTGATAATATCGCTGGTATAGGCATATTGGCCATTGAAAACGTCCAGTGCTGCAATCCGGGCACCGGGGGCAACACCAGCGACAATCCCCGCAACATTGGTGCCATGCCCATGAATATCCAGGCTGCCATCATCGGCTGCTATATCAAGCGCTGCCGTCACACGGCAGCCAGCCGGAACGCCCGGTGCAGTGCAAGAACCAAATGCGGGGTGAGTGTAATTGACGCCGGTATCCAGCACTGCCACAGTTGTCCCGGTGCCTTGCTGCCCGGTGGCAATGGCTTGGGGTTGCTGAATCAGTTGCAAGCTCTCTGTCAGGGTGTGCTTGTGTGGCTTGTTTTCATAAACCGCTTTGACATTGTCGTGATTCAGCAACTTCACCAGGGCACGTCGGCTTTTTACCTTGATAAAGCTCATCGGCAACGCATCATAGTCGCGCAATTGTTCAAATTCCGACTGAACCAGCGTCTTCGTGACACTTTGCTTGGCACTGAGCAAGTCCGCCTTCATGGCGAACATGCGGGTGGCTGGGTCGGCAGAAAGCGATGGCTTGGTTGCTGGTGCCGCAAACTCCACCACGAAGCTGGTGTCGGGTTTGTTGAGCAGGGTACTGAGAAAGGCTTTGCCCGTTTTGGCGCTCGCCTGGGCTGATAATGCACTGCCTGCTTGGGCAAGGCTGAAGTCGTTTTGGGCGAATGCCGTGCTCATTGGTGCGCAGAGTGTGAGAACAATCGTGGTTACGCCAATCGGGAAACAAGATCTGATGTGCTTGTGCATCGTTAAATCTCCATAAAAAATGGTGTTTCATTGAGTAAGTTAATACACGCTGTGTACAGGTCTAACTATGCGCCGCGAACCTTAATGCAAGCTTAAGATTTTGTTATGCTCCGGAAACAGTCAAACTGTTATGGTCGAATTGCTTTGATCGCTGCTTATCGCCCGTAAGCCAATCCACCCGTGCGGTGCCATTGACCAACTGAAAATACTGGTACGTGCGGGATTTTTCCGGATTCTTGCCAGGAATTTCAAGCACGAATCAGTGCGTCCATTTTCTCAATCATGGTATTGACGTACTGCAAATCGCGCATGTTGACATGGAAGATAAAACACCCGTTTGCCTCATGCGGGTTGTACTTGAATTCCCGGTCGTCCCGGACCATGCCCAGTTGCCGGTACAACCTTCCCGGAATCGGATCATGCCCGGTGGAAAAAAAGCGGCCCAATTGCTGCGCCCTGTAATGTTCATACCAAAATTTGGCAATCTGAAACATGCCTTTTTTGGTGCGATGCGGTGGGCTAATGCACAGGCGTGTGTGCTCGAAGCTGTGCTCGTCTTGCTTCAGAAATTCGGGCACCGCAATATAACGCTCCAGTTCAAATTGCCCGGCGATCTTGCCGCACTTGCGGTTGCAGCCGATAATTTCATCGCCATCAAATAGCGCCATCCATTCGGCAACTGAATCATAATCATCGATCAGTTCGGGCCGCGTGTCAGGATGAATTACCTTCAAGCCGGACTTATTCCCGGCAAGAATCTGCCAGCCCTGTTCTTGCACCAAAACCTGCCAGGCAAGATGGCGGCAGCGTGCGATGTCGCGAGGGGAGTCAACCAGTTTTGCTTCCATTGCTTTGCCTCCTGCAATAGGGTTCGTGTAAAAAGATTCGTAAAGCAGGGGGCGTTATTTGGGCGCTCGGAGAAAACCCGGGCGTGGCATAGCCATCGTCGAAAAACACCAGACCTTGCTTGTGGGTATGAATATGCGCCGCGAATCTTAATCCACGCTTAAGATTTTGTTATGCCTTGAAAACCGCCAAACTGTTATGGTCGATTTATTGTGGTGGGTGTTTTTCAGCCGGATTCCACACCCAAAAGGGGGAGTCCCGGTCTTGCAAGCGAGCGGTATTTTTGGGGGGCGCAACTGCCGCGTATTGAATTTTATTGGCCGTTATTTTGTCCGCAGCCATCGTTGACAAACCGATGCAGCATTGTGGCAGGCAACGAAGATATCAATATGGTTTTTCCACATGAAAGCCTTTAATAATGCAATAAAGATAATTCTTAAAAAGCGTTGTGCGTGATCGTTAATATGCGCCACGAATCTTAATGCAAGCTTAAGATGGTGTTGCGCATTAATCACAGGCAGGTTTCTTCTTTGAGGAGTTGACAGGTGGGGCCACTTGACTGGGCTGCAATGGCGGCATAAGTCTTGATTCACTGCCGCACAAGTGGGCAAGGCTTTGGCAACTTCCGGGGCAACGGCATTCAAGACACAACTTGCGATGCCCCTACATGCTAACTCGCTATTGCGGTTTATAAATCGAATAAGCAAAGTGGTAAAGACTGGATTGATTGGAAGAAAGTGCTCTGCCATTGTTCTTAAATGTCATGGGAACTATGTCGTAATAGTGGTAGGAAATTCTATTGTCATACAGGTACTGGCCAATCGCTGTCGGAATAGCCATTGATATGATGAAAAACCCCTGAGGATCGGTAGTGGCCGTGCGCGTGACCACGGTAGAATTAAGAATGAAGCGTACTTCAACGTCAACCTCGGTATTGGCCACACCGACCCCGGTTGAATCCGAAGCATACCCCTTGATGGACATGGTGTCTTTTACCCGCCATTTTAAACCTTGCCCATAGTTAATATAGTTGCCATAGTCCGGGTTGGTACTGATGTCGGTGATCCTGATTCCCGTTGCCACACGATCAACCGGTGGGTTGACCTCTTGAAAGCCCAGCGAATAACTGACGATCTTTTGAGTGGGGGAGCTGAGCTTCAAGAAATAGGTGCCTCTATTCAGACGCGTCGTGGATGATTGGCCTGGCGTTATCGTATATTTCTTTACGAATTGGTCATCGTAGATTTCAACCAGGTGATCTGCCGGGCTTGAATTTCTGGCGATGTAATTCAGGGCCAGGCCGATATCATGATCCAAATCCAGGCGTAGCCAGTCGATATCACGCGGATTGTCAAAATTGCCAAGAATCCAGGTCGTACTTGCCGTTTGTGGCGTCATTGGATACGCTTGCCAAGGGCTATCATCCGCTT
>JBDLSU010000287.1:0-5354 GCA_039799405.1 Pseudomonadota bacterium
CGGGTGACGAATTATTGAAAGGCTTTGCCGACCGTCTTTCCAATTGCGTGCGCTCGGGCGACACCGTATCGCGCCACGGCGGCGACGAATTTGTGATTGTGCTGAAAGATATCCTGCAAAGCACTCACGTTGGTGTGATCTGCGAAAACATCTTCCGCTCAATTGCCGAACCGTTCCATATTCTGGGCCATAAAATTCATACCACTTGCAGCATCGGCATAGCGCTCTATCCGCAAGACGGCCAGGACGCCGAAACCCTGTCCAAATTTGCCGACATGGCGCTGTACCGCGCCAAAGATCTGGGGCGCGGCAATTTCCAGTTTTTTTCCAGCGAAATGAACCAGCGCACCCTGGAGCGGGTGACGCTGGAAAGCGCCTTGCGCAGCGCCATTGCCAATGATCAACTGTATATGCATTACCAGCCGCTGGTGGATTTGCACAGTGGCAAAGTCATCAGCCTGGAAGCGCTGCTGCGCTGGAAGCATCCGGAACTGGGCATGGTGTCGCCGGATCGTTTTATTTCGGTGGCGGAAGAATCCGGCCTGATCGGTTCGATTGGCGAATGGGTATTGCAGCGCGCCTGTCAGGACATTCGGCGCTGGCTCGATCATGGCCTCAATGCCGTGCGGGTGGCGGTCAATGTTTCGCCCAAACAATTTCGCGATGCCCGGCTGGGTGACAAAATCGAAGCGGTGCTGCAATCCTACGACATTGCACCGCGCATGTTGACGCTGGAAATTACCGAAACCGTGCTGATGCAAGACACGGCTTCCAGCGAAGCCACCTTGCGCCAATTAAAATCGCTGGGTGTCTCGCTGGCGCTGGATGATTTTGGCACCGGCTATTCTTCGCTCAGCTATCTGAAGCGCTTTCCGTTTGACCGCGTTAAAATCGACCGCGCCTTTGTGCGCGACATTATCAACGACACCGACGACGCCGCACTGTGCAAAACCATCATCACCATGGCGCACAGCCTGGGCATTATGGTGATTGCCGAAGGGGTGGAGTCGGAAGAACAATGCGCCTTTTTGCGCACCAATATGTGCGATGAAATCCAGGGCTATCTGTTTTCGCGCCCCTTGCCAACCTGGGAAATTGAAGAACTGCTGCGCGAACAGCGCTGTCTGCCACACCATTTGCTGGGCACCAAAAAACAGCAGCGTTGCATGATGATTGTTGACCAGCTTGAACCAAGCGACATGCTGGCAGTAGCGCATTTGCTGGTCAACGACGATGTCCGCATCCTGAGCGCCCACACTGGCGCGCAAGCGCTGGATTTATTAAGCCAGCACCGGGTCGATATGGTGGCGATTCGCTCCGCGCTGCCCGATATGGATAGCCTGGCCTTGCAGCGCAGCGTGCAGTCGCGCCACCCGGAGGTGGCGGTATATGTGATCAATTAGCCTTGGCCTGACTACTGCTTAACCAGGCCGGTTTTTGCTTCAGGCCGGAATCCACAATCACCACATAACGCCCCGGCGTGCTGACGGGCTGGCGATCCGGCCGCAAAATCCACAAACGCGGGCCGCGCTGGGCGGCCGCTTCATAATCCGCATCGATCAAGCCAAAATGATCAATCAGAAAGTTCAAATCACCCGGAATGCGGATGCACCCCTTGGACGCGCGCTGACCCATGCGCCGCTCCAGCACCGGGTCGGTGGCGTGCATTTGCATGCGCATAATGCCCGGCCCGCCTTTGCCCCAGCCGCGCTCGCTATGCGCCCAACCCAGGTCATACACGCGCATGCCTTTCACGCCATAACCGCGAATACCCTTGTCGTTTTTGGTGCCCTGGGCGCGAAAATCGTGGTTTTCCAGCGTATGCGCAAACACCCCGAGCGGCGAATGAAAATGATCAAACTGGCCCGGCTTGCCAGTAGAAACCGGGGCCGCACCCAATAACTGCCATTGCGCTTGCGGGGTTTTCCAGTAAATAAACATGGCTTGCACAAACCGGTTGCGGTCAACCAGCAAAATATATTGCGAAGGCAAATCCGCCAGTTTGGCTTCCACCAGTGCCGCTTGCAGGCGCGCGGTGTAGGCGGCGTTTTCTTCTGCGGGGACTTGCAGCCGCAGTTTCAGATGTTTTTCCAGCGCCTGGGCCACTGCGCCAGGTGGGGTGGTGGTCGCAACCGGTTTGGCAGCCTTGGCCGAGGTGGCAGGGGCGCTGAGCGGGGCGCTGGTGGCCGGGTTGGTCGGCTTGGCTGGCTTGCTGCTTGCGCCAGTGGACGCGGCTGGCGCAGTTGTAGCAGCAGGCGCGGCCGCATGGGCTGGTGCGCCCGGCAACCAGCACAGCAGCGACAGCAGCAGGCTGACCCAATTGCGCTGGCCCGTACCGACTGCGTTGAGAATACTCATCAATAGCTCCAGTGAAGTGGTCAATCAAGGGTGCGGGTAGCAATGATTATAGGGGGATTGGGTGCCAGGCCACGGCCGCGCCACGATAATTTCATCGTTAGCCTGCACAATTGCCGGGGTGCTGTTGTTGCCAGCCGATATCTTTCGTATCAGTGCCTGCCTTGCCGTATAGTGGCGGCTTTTATTGCACTGGAACACTGACCATGAATTTCCCCATCCATCGTCGCACATTGCTGCTGGCGAGCGCAACCCTGGCATTTTTGCCCGGCATCAGCCCGGCCAGCCAGCGCAACAGCGCCACCACATCACTGCAACAGGCGCAACAGGCGCTGCAGGCCCAACTGGAAAAACTGGAAGCCGATCTGCAAGGGCGCATCGGCCTGTTTGCCATCGATAGCGCCAGGCCCGCCAGCCCGGTTTTGGCCTGGCGTGCCGAAGAACGCTTTGCCTTTTGCAGCACCTTCAAAGCCATGCTGGCCGCTGCGGTGCTGGCGCGCAGCATCAAACAGCCGGATTTGCTAACGCGGCGCATCCGTTACAAAAAATCCGATCTGATCAGCCATTCCCCCATTACCAAAGAACAGCTTGCCCATGGCATGACGGTGCAAGAACTATGCGCCGCCACCATGCAATACAGCGACAATTGCGCCGCCAATCTGTTAATCGATCTGCTCGGTGGCCCGGCCAGCGTTACCGCCTTTGCGCGCAGCATTGGCGACCAGCAGTTTCGGCTGGACCGGCGCGAGCCAGAACTCAATAGCGCCACGCCGGGTGATGTGCGCGATACCACCACCCCGCAAGCCATGGCGCACAGCCTGCAGCAACTGGCGCTGGGCAACGCCTTGGCGGGGGCGCAGCGCCAACAGTTTGTACAATGGTTGCGCGGCAATACCACCGGCGACGAACGCATCCGCGCCGGGGTGCCGGGGGATTGGCAAGTGGGGGATAAAACCGGGACTGGCCCGTTTGGCATTGCCAACGACATTGCCGTGCTGTGGCCGCCGGGGCGCGCACCCGTGGTGCTGACGGTGTTTACCGCGCAGGCCACCAAAGACGGCAAAACCCGCAATGATGTGGTGGCCGCTGCGGCGCGGATTGTGGTGCAGGCTTTGGCGTGATGGCTTGCTTGTTTGCCTGATTGCTTGTTTGCTTGATTGCTACTGGTAAAAATTTTCTGCTGCCGCCTGCAGTGCGCTGGAAGAAACAGAATGCAAGTGAGCTACACTGTGTTACCAATCTCAAACACCGGGGGCAGGCATGGGGGCAGGGCACAAGCTGCGAATATTGCATTTGTCGGATTTGCATATCGGCAAAGAATCGATGTCGGCCTGGCGCATGGAGCGCGTGATTGGCCCGGCCTGGGTTAAAAACCTGCAAGAGATTGCTGCCGATGGGCCGATTGATCTGGTTTGTTTTACGGGTGATCTGGCGCAGTCTGGCGTGGCGGAGCAATATCAGGCTGCGACCGGATTTGTGGAGCAGATGCTGGCGACCTTGAACCTGCCGCGTGAGCGGTTTTTTTGTGTGCCGGGTAATCATGATGTGAACCGGAAAGACTTTCCTGATGCCTGGAAAGAATTACGCAGCGCTGGTTTTGAGTTGGGCGCGGATATTTTTTCCCGCTGGATGGCCGCAGATGAGCATTGCAAGCCGCCGCGTGGCTTTGAGAATGTCTGGCGTGATCAGGTCATCGCCAGGCAAGCCGCCTATCGCGATTGGCTGGCATCAATGGGCTTTTCCGCCATGCTGCCGGGTGCGCAACATGCACGGTTGGGATACCGGGTTTCGCTCGATCTTGGTTTGGGCGCACCGCTGCATATTATCGGGCTGGACTCTGCCTGGCTGGCCGGGGATAACGATGATGCAGGCAAGTTGCGCCTGACCGGCGAGCAAATCGGCCTGTTGCTGACCGATGGCGGCAAAAAGCTGCCGGGTTGGTCGATAGCGTTGATGCATCACCCGATGGGGGATTTGGCAGATGCTGCCGATAGCCAGCGCCTTTTGAGTGAATACGGCGCAGGCTTGTTGTTGCATGGCCACTTGCATGACCCGGATATTATTCGCTGGAATACGCCTTCGGCCAGCTTGCATGTGTCTTCTGCCGGATGTTTGTATCAGGATGACCGTTTTCCCAATAGTTTTCAGATTCTGGATGTGGCCTTGCCGCAAGGGCAGGCAATCCAGCCGCAGCGCATTTGGGCGCGGGCCTGGGATAAACGCGGGCATTGGTTAAGCGATAACGGCCCTTATCCTGGCAGCAAAGATGGGCGCTTTAATCTGCTGCCAGACGGCGATAGCGGGCTTGATGACAATCTGCCCTTTACTGGCGGCGTATTTATTGGGCGCGATAGCCAATTGCAGCAAATTTGTGCCGCCTTGCTGCCCCAAGCCGGGCAGGCGTTCAAGCCAACTGTGGTTTGCTGCACCGTGGAAGGCATGGCGGGGGTGGGTAAAACCCGGCTGGCGGAAGAATTTGTGCAGCGCTATTGGTTGCCAGCCCTGGGTGTGGGGCCAGAGGCCAACCCGGCCCAATATTATTTGCGGCTGGTGCTGGAACCGCAATCCGGTGAAAAACCCAGCGCTACCGGGCTGGCGCAACAACTGGCAGACCGTTTGCGCTGTGGTGGCGATGTCAACAGTTTATGGCCCCGTTTGCGTGCTGCCTTGCAGTCTGGCGCGCAGGGCTTTCCGCAGTTGGTGTTGATTGAAAACGTGGATGCCGAAGCGCAAGCGGTGGCGGTGGCGCAACTGATCAACCATCTGCAAGGCTGCCCGATTCTGGTTACGGCGCGCTATCAACGCTTTGGCGATCGCACCTGGATCCGGGTTGACGTGGCACCGATGAGCGCAGACGATGCGCGAAAATTGTTGCTGGCCGAAGTGGGCGGGGAAGGGCATGCCCTTAGCCCGGCCGAGGCGGATGAACTGGCGTTAGCTTTGGGATATTTGCCACTGGCCTTGCATATTGCCGCCAGCCACTTGAAGCAGGGCTTGAC
>JBDLSU010000288.1:0-2910 GCA_039799405.1 Pseudomonadota bacterium
TTATTCTAATGGATCAACTTATATGCGATTGAATCCTATTGGCCACGGTTTAAACACTACGCCGCATGGTCATGGCCACTTACTCGGTACTGGTCGGTATATGTCTGGCCAGGGCGCACCAACTGATATATTTGGTAATGTCGTGCCTCGCAATTCAGCAGCGGCTCATTGGTCAATTAACTAATTTTTATTATATTATTTATATTGCACTCCAAAGATGCTGAATATCACTGGGATGGGATAACAGTTGAATAGATATCAAAAAATAAATCTAACACCTAATTGAAAAGAGTTAAAAGAATGAAAATTTTCGTTTCTAAAATTGATAGCGCATCAGTTCAATTAATTGGCTGTGCAAAATTACCGAGTTTTTTAGTTGATTTTCGTTCATCAACCTTTAGTGGCATCGGCAGATTAGTTCCCGCTTTTGACTACCCTGAAGATTGCGTAGGGCGTGAGTTTGAAGTCGAAATTGGACAAGGTTCAATTACCGAGTTTTGTATAACTGATCCCGCCACAACTACAAGCATAGCAGCGTTGGCTGTTGCAGGATCATTCAGCGTTCATGGAATTGTTTCTTTTGTTGAAACAGCAGCCGTACCAATTGAAAATCAATTTTTCCATATTGCCGTAGACGATGCAATTTTCATGTTATCCCTTGATGATACGGGTGGGCTTCGACCAGGTGTAGGCTCGTTCGTTGCCTTTATTGTTCACGATGTTTCATTTTGGGATGAGGCAATTTAAGATGGTTCGCTATTTAATGTATGAAAATTTTGAATCCGCACTCGAAGTACTGTGGCCTTTGATTGAAAGTAAAAAGCCAAGTGTATTATTTTTACATTCAATATTTAGTGTTGGTGTCAAGGCAACTTTTGGGGGCAATGTCCTTAATCCCACACGAACAGAGTAGTAGTGCAATGACTTAAGAGATTATGATCCGTAAGGTGGGCGGTACGTATCTTCTGATCCTATTGGCTGCACCACGGCCATAGACATCTGCCAGGGGCAGGGCCTGGTCGTGGTGGGCAAGACGATTCTTTAGCAGGTTGCTGAAAAAAGCTATACTTTAGATTTTTTAGCCACGTATCCAATGGATTTGCGCCATACCAACACTTGATACAATGGTAAAAATCTTGCGTTTCGGTAATATTTCAACAGCCTGTTAGATATATTCGGAATTGTTGTCCCGTCAAATAGTGGCCCTGCGCATTGGCCAATCAACCAGGAAGTGAAATGAGTCCACTCGTATTTTGCCAAACTATCTATTTGGGTGACCGCTGGTGCAAGCAGTTGATAATTGATGGGGTAGCACGAGAGATCAGGTTACAAATCGACTTGATCTCAAGGGTACGTGGCACCCAATGGAATTTTTACGCCGCAGAAGATATACCTGATGGATTCCTCGTTCTTGAAGACGTGGCGAGATTCGAGCTAGCTCCACAAGGCCCTCTTCCAAACGATTGGATCGAGTTGGTTTCTGTATCGGAAACTGCGGAGGATGGAAGCTATCGCTTTGAATTTAGCCTCGGCTCATCTTCCGCAGAAACTGCACAAGTGGTTGAGGTAATACTCATAGTTATTGCAAAGCAGCTATGTTTGGCTGATGCAAAAGGAAATAAAATTCGAGTTTGAGAATGGCTCAAGCCGTTCTGGCTTGAGTTTTCGGTGCCCCCGCTTCTTGCATCCAATTGAGAACAAAAGCGCACTGCTCGGCAGCATTGTGGCTTGGTTTGCCATTGTGCATCAAACCAAGCGCCTCCGCGTTTTCCTTGGCATATTTGCAAATCGCCTCTTTGGGTTTCTTCCCTTTAAGATCCACGCCTTGAAAATGCTCGAACATGGCGATGCAGGCACTGAGGCGGACAGAATAGTGCGGGTTGGCAGGGTTGCGTATTTCGGATAGCAAATCGCCATCGTTGGCGACACCCTGTTCGCTTGCGCTGGCTGCCGCCAATGCGGCGAGGCGCTCGCGCATCCGGGCGTGTTCGTCTTGTGCCATGGCATACACTTCCATTTGGTGGAAGACGATTTTTTTTGTGTCGGCGACGGTTGCTTGCAATTGTGTATTGGCTTGTGCCAGTTGGGCCGCTTCGGCTTGGGCTTTATTTTTTTCTTCTTCAGCAAGTTGCGCAGCTTTTTTGGTGCGCATTTCTTCGGCTTGCGCTGCGTGGTATTCCCCCATTTGTTTGGCAAACCAGTCTTTTGATTTTTTGGCGGCAAACCCGATAATAAATATTGTTGGTACTGCCTGCGTGATGTGGGCAATTTTAATGCCAAGCCGGTAAAAGGTACCGCCAAGAACAATCGCTGCGGCGATTGTTGCGTATGCTGCTAATGCCTGATTTTTTGATGCCGGGGCGAACCTTTCCCCGGTTTTTGTGAGCTTGCCAACCAGCCCGATAAAGCCGAATACAGGCCAGTTTGCGAATTCGCCAGAAGCCTTGTTTTTGCTTGGCCAGAATAAGCGGGCAATAAACAATACATAGATTATGCGTATTACTGCGTCCTTGGCTGATGTGTGGTGGGCGTATAAAGCGTCAATTATTGGCGATTTTGGTAATAAGAATAGCGTATATCCGCTGAGATAAAATAATGCCTCAAAAAACGCGAATTCTTTTACGTCCTGGGAAAATGACGTTTTCATGCACATAAACGCGATCCACAGAAACACAAAATTATTTAACATTGGCACGATGAAAACGCCATGTCGGTGTCCAGGGCCAAACTGTTCAAAATAAAACGCTTGGCATGCATTAAGGGATGCAATCAACGCAAATGCAGCCAACCTGATTACGATGTCATTATTAAATAAATTCTTTTCTGTGGACTTCATATTCATTGTGTAATTTGTGCATTTATTTTGGCGGACTTGTTGGCGAATCCGAGCCAACATCAAAACTTTGCGGC
>JBDLSU010000289.1:0-4121 GCA_039799405.1 Pseudomonadota bacterium
CGGCTGTGCCAAATGCGTTATTCACCGCCACTGCGGCAGCGCTGGCCGGTGCAAGCGCCGGGCTGAGAGCGGGAATGGTGGCATTGGCATTGGCATACCATTGCCCCATATACGGGACGACATTGTTATTGCCCGCCACACCATAATAATCGTTGGTCAAGGTAACGCCGCCATTAAACAAATTCGGTCGGCCACCTGCCGCCAGGTGGTTTAACATTCTGGTCTCTTCGACCAAAATCTGCGGGTTGTTGAACCCCGGATTGCCCCAAAAGATGTTGCTTGGATTGTTATTGGTGCCCGCGCCCAGCCCATGGTGGATGATGTGTACCCGGGTTAGTTGGTTACCGGCACCACCAGCGCTGATGCCACCCTGCACCCAGGCGATCGTTTGCTGACCGGGTCCCGCGCCCATTGCCAACTGATAATCTTCACCCTGCCAATGGCCGCTGCGGATCCGGTTGGCATTTATCGGGTCGGCTGGCGCACTGCCACCATTGTGATTGTTACGCGTGGTACTGACGCTTGCATACACCGTGGCAAACGCGCCAGGGGTATAAGCAGGCACGCCATTATCAAATGCCGCAGCGGTTAAGGCGGTTGGCACCCGTTGCACGATGGCGCAAGATGATCCGGGCGTTTGCGGCAGTGCGTGGTCTGCGCCGGATGCCTTGCTTTTCAATTGCAGCGCCCTCGCCCCCATCACATCGGCCTCGGTTTCCAGCCCTTTGTCATCATTCACCGCCACCCCGCCCTTCATTTGCGTGGTCGCCTGCACCCTGCCCTGCGCCTGCTGCACCACATGCCAGGCCTCATGCGGCAGATGATGCGCCTGCCCCGGTGCTACATGAATCTCGCTACCCTGCGCATAAGCATGCGCGTTCAACTGCGCCGGTTGCGGCGAGTTGTAATGCACCCGCACATGATCCAGGCTGATGCCTGACAAGGCTTCCACCCCGGCCTTCAAATTATCCGGCAAGCCGGTTTGATTGGGCGGTGGCGCGGCTTGTGCCTCCCGTTGCGCCACCGCGCCAAACATCGCATCATGGGCCTGGCGCTGCGCCACCATGCGGGAACTGTTATTGATGCTCTCGCCCAGGGCTTTTTGCTGCATTACCTGCGCACTGCCATTAATCAGGCCCAGCAGTTGCGCTTGCGCCAGCGCGTCAGGGCGCTGGTCGGCCAAACCACTTGCATCGTGCGCCGGACGAGCGGCGCTGGACGGCGTGTTGCTGTTTTGCCGGACTGGTTTGGCTTGCTTGGCTGCCTGCGATTTCATGATTTTCCCCCTTGGCTTGCAATAGCGGTTGTCGTTACAAACGGCAATGTTTGCCCTGCATTCATTCAAGTGCCCTTGCCTTCCTTGCCGTATTCACGCCGGATGCCTTGCAGCACATCGGCGGTGGCAATGGTGGTGCGCTGATGCTTGATCGCCTCCAGCGAGGCATAGCGGATCACGTTCATGATGGCACCGCCTGCCAGCGCGTGTTCATGCGCAATTTTTTCCAGATCGAGCGTGCTTTCCAGTTGCGACTGGGCCGAAAAGCCCTGTTGCCACAGGCGCAACCGTTCTTCCGGGCGCGGGATCGGGAAAAACACCATTGACTCGAAGCGACGGGCAAAGGCGTCGTCCATATTGGCGCGCTGGTTGGAAGCCAGAATGGCGATGCCGTCGAAGCTTTCAATGCGCTGCAACAGAAACGATACTTCCTGATTGGCGTAGCGGTCGTGCGAATCTTTGGTTTCGCTACGCTTGCCAAACAGCGCGTCGGCTTCATCAAAGAATAAAATCCAGCCCCGGCTTTGCGCCTGGTCGAATACTTTGCCCAGATTTTTTTCGGTTTCGCCAATGTATTTCGATACCACCTGCGACAGATCGATTTTGTACACGTCTTGCCCGGTGGCTTTGCCGAGCAGGCAGGCGGTCATGGTTTTGCCGGTGCCGGGCGGGCCGTAAAACAGGCTGCGATAGCCGGGGCGCAGTTTTTTTGCCATACCCCAGCCATGCATCAGGGTGGCACCATGTTCAACCCAGGTTTTGATTTCTTCGATCACTTTGCGGGTGCCGCTTTGCAGAACCAGATCGTCCCAGTTGAGCGAGGTTTCGATCCGGCGCGCCGGGAAATTGGCACCGAAATCGGGCCGACGCAGCGCGCCGGTGGTGAAGGCATTCAACGCTTCGTCTGACAGGCGCAGCGGCGCTTTCATGCCAGTTTCTTCACCACCTGCTGCCAGGCGCAAAATATTTTGCCGGGCAAATACATGCTCATCCTCAAACAGGCGTCCCAGCGCAAAGCGTTGCACTAGATCGTCCCCCGCCACAATAAACGCCAGGGTTTCGCCAGTGGGGGTAAAGTCGCCATTGGCACCGGCCAGATAGCCGCCAAACTCGGTAAAACGGCGCTCAATTTTCTGGTTTTTGATGAAGAAAATATCCAGCAAACGCGGTCGCACATGCGGGCTCAGGGCCAGTAACAAGGTGCAGCGCTCGGCAAAGCTGAGTTGATTTTCCTGCACAAAACGGGCATAGCCGGAACCGGAGGGCGACAACGCCGGTGGTGCCAGCGCGGCCGTGTCGAAGCTGTGTGCGTCATTGGCAAAATAATGCTGGATACGCGCAGCCAGCACCTGGGCAAACCAGTTCAGGTCGGCTTCCAGATCACGCGCATTGCATTGCAGGGGGCTTAATTGACTCATCTGTTCTACCATTCCACACGCAAGGGGTCGGCCATCCACGGCAGTTTGACCCAGCTCCAGCTCCAGGGAAAACGCTCCAGCACAATGTCATAGGTTTGCCGCTCTACCCGCAGCAACCAGTGGCCGTCACGACGGCTGAGTAAGCCCGGACGCAGCAAAAAACTGCCGCGAAAGCCCGCTTCTGACATATTGTTGAGAATCGGGGCCTGGGCAATCACGGCGGCCAGCAGTTGGCTGCATTCACGTATTTCACGTTTTTTGGGCGGCGGCCCGAAGCCAAAAGGATGCTGCAGTTCCAGGCCACACAATACTTTATTCAGTGGCAGCAAGTATTCCGGAAAACTGCTTTCTTCTGCTGCCAGCAACTGCAACAAGCCGACGGCACGCTGGCGCGCCGCCAGATCTTTAAAATTGTTTTCTTCCAACAAACCCAGGTGGGCAAAAAAACTGCTCAAAAACGGCCATAAAATCACCAGGCCAGCATTGCCAACGCTCAATTCTTCCACGGCGGCGAAACGGTTTTGCCTGGCCTGGGCGGCCCCGGCATCGTTGTGCAGCATGTGCTGCAGGCGAGCACATGCTTCGGCACGCAAGCCGTGGCTGGACTGCGGCCCGGCCAGCAGGCGCGACAAGGCGCTGGCGGCGTCAAACTGCGCGGCTGCCGCGCCAGATAAAGCGGCCAGCCAGTTGTGCTGGGCCGGGGCGGGCAATTGCCAGCAAATTGCCCTGAGCGCACTCCAGACTTCGTTTAATGGGCCACCGTGCGATTGAAGGCGTCGCAAGCAGGCCGCCAACTCGCTTTCCGGCTGGTTCGAGTCAGCCAGGGCAATTTCAAACAAGCGCACCAGCTCAGGCAATGGCTTGGGTTGCGGCATGGGGTGATTCTGCTGCAAAAGCGCCAGCACCTGGGCTGCTGCTTGTTGCTGCTTCCCTGCCAGCGCCTGCGGCAATTGCGCTTGCAATGATGCGGACAAGCCCGCTAGCTGTGCCCGTAGTTGGCTCCAGGCCGCCAGCAGCGCGCCTGCGCTGCCACGCTGCAGCCGGATCAGCGCCTGCGCCAGCGCGGGGTTGACCCTGGCCGGGGCCGGGGCTGATCCGTGCTGCGCCGCCAGTGTTGCTTGCAGTGGCTGGCTATTGGCAACTTGCCCGCTCTGCAGCACCTGCGCCATATCCGCCATCAGAACGCCAAGGTTGATGCCGCTTTCCATGGCAAAGCGTTCCAGCACCGCCTGATAAAACGCCGCCAGCGCCGGATAGTGCTGCCCGCCCAGCGCCGCCACCTGCAGGCAGTGCCCCCACAGCGCCTGGCGCTGCCTGCTGGCCGACCAGGTGCGGCCGCACGGTGTTTTTTGCAGCGCCGCAATCAACACTGGCGTCTGTTGCAGCAAAGCCGGGGCCAGCGCCGGCATCAGCACCGCCAGCATTTG
>JBDLSU010000290.1:0-2800 GCA_039799405.1 Pseudomonadota bacterium
TGCCCATCTGCATTCAATTCAACGCTTTATCCCCCCATTTCGCCATTCCATCGCAATCGCGCATCGCAAAATTTTCAACTGACATACATTCTCACCATCAGCGCAAAAAAGCAGGAAAAAAATGCGCACCAATTCCTACCCAATCTGAAGGATCAGCCATGTTGGAAATTCGTAATGTCGTGAAAAAATTTGGCAAAGAGGTGATTGCCGTCAATGATGTGTCGCTTAACTTGCAGCAGGGCGTGGTCGGTTTGATCGGCCATAATGGCGCGGGCAAAACCACGCTGATGCAAATGATCGCCACCCTGAGCCGCCCCAGCAGCGGGCAGATTGTATTCCAGGGCCAGGACGTGGTGAAAAACCCGAAAGCCATTCAGGCCAGACTTGGTTTTTTGCCACAGGATTTTGGCGTTTATCCGAACTTGACAGCGCTTGAATTCATGCAATATTTTGCCGCGCTCAAAGGCGTGCGCGATCCGGCCCGGATTCGTCATCTGCTCGAAATGGTCAACCTGCACGATCATGCCAAACGCAACGCCGCCTCGTTTTCCGGTGGCATGCGGCGCAGGCTTGGCATTGCGCAAGCGCTGTTGAATGATCCGGATATTTTGATCGTCGATGAGCCTACCGCCGGGCTGGACCCGGAAGAGCGTTTGCGCTTTCGCAATCTGCTGGCCGAACTGGGCTTCAAAAAACTGGTGATCATGTCAACCCATATTGTGTCGGACGTGGAAAGCATCGCCAGCCAGTTGGCGATTATGCGCAATGGCAAACTGATCGATTACCAAAGCCCGGAAGCGATTCTGGAACAAGCGCGTGGCTTTGTCTGGAGCGCCCAGGTCGATAGTGCCGAATACGAAGCCCTGCGCACCAAAGTGCATGTGTTGCAGGCGCAGCGCGTTGGTGCCCACCTGAACTTGCGGCTGGCGCACCCTTATGCGCCTTGTGCGGGCGCGGTGCTGGCTGAACCCAGCCTGGAAGAAGCCCTGATGTCGCAACGCTATGCCGCATTGGAGGTGGCAGCATGAATGCTTCCCTGATCTGGATTCAGGTGCAAAATGAAATGCGCCTGCGCAGCCGCCGCTTGAGCAGTGTCGCGGCCATCTTGCTGGTGGTAGGTCTGGCCTGGCTGATCGTGCAAGACCCGAAATCCGGCCATGCCCTGTTCGTCATGAACCAGGTGCGTGCCCTGTACAACAGTGAAATGCTGTCCATGGCCAGCGCCACCCTGGTCAGCCCTTTGTTTGCCTTGCTCAGTTTTTACTTGGTACGCGGCCGCATTGGTGAAGACTTGCGCAGCGGTGTCGGTGCGGTGATCGGATCGACCCAGGTTGGCAATGCCGGATTTTTAATCAGTCGCTGGCTGGGTGGCGTCGCCTATTTGTCGCTGTTATTGCTGGCATTTATGGTGTCGGTCATGACCTGCCAGGTTTTGCGTGGCGAAGCGCCGTTACAGATTTGGCCCTACTTGCAAGCCTGGCTGGTGGTGCTGTTGCCCTCGGTGTTTTTCTCGATCAGTTGTGCCATCTTGTTTGATAGCTTGCCCTTTTTAATGGGCAAGGGCGGCGATGTGCTGTACTTCCTGCTGTGGGTGGCGCAACTGTCCATGGTGTCGCAAATGGATAAATATCAGGGCGTTGGCATACCGTACTGGATGGCCTTTGATATGACCGGCATGGTGTCCTCCATTACCAACCTGAAGTATTTTGTCGGTAAGCATTTTTCACTCGGTGGTGGCAACTTTGATCCGGCACTGGCACCGCGCGTGATGCCGCTGTTGATCAGCGATGGCCGCATCTATGGCGTGCGCGCCTTGTCGGCCTTGCTGGCCTTGTTGCCGATGCTGCCCGCCATCCGTTACTTTCACCGCTATTCGCCGGACCGGGTCAAAGCCGGGCATAGCAAACAGCGGCGCTCGCCGGTGGCGGTGTTGAACGACTGGCTGCGTCCGGCTGCGCGGCTGGCCCAGCCCTTGTTCCGGCTCGGGGCCAGCTTGCCGGGTATGGCGGGCAAGGTGGTATGTGATGTGGCCCTGAGCCTGACGGCCGCACCCGCCGCGATGCTGGCCTTGCTGGTGTTGACCGTACTGGGTCTGTTCGGATCAAGCAGTATCTTACCCGGTGTGTTGCTGGCCAGTAGCATCATCTGGGGCATTGTGATCAGCGATATCAGCACCCGCGATTTCCAGGCCGATCTGGAGCACATGACCGCCGCCGTACCGGGCGGTGCCGGGCAACGCTATCTGCGCCAGATACTTGCCAGCGTGCTGCTCGCTCTGGTGGTGATGGGCGCGATTGTGCTGCGCTTTGCTACCAGCCATCCGGCCTGGGCGCTGGCGATACTGACCGGGATTTTCAGCCTGAGTGCGCTCGCCAGCTTGCTGGGCCGCACCTCCCGCAAGGCCCGCACTTTCCTGTCGCTGTTTTTGTTCTGGGTCTATATGGCGCTCAATGCCCACAGTGTGCCAGTCATCGACATCATGGCCTTTAATGGTGTGGTGAACCAGGCGGCCAGCATGCAACATCTGATGCTGGGGCTGGCAGCGCTGCTGCTTGGCATGGGCTATAACCGCTGGCGCAGTGAGTAAAGGCTGGCGCGCAGAACCCGCAAAGTCGCAAGGCAGGGGCGGATCAGTCTGCCTCTGTTTTTTTTCATCAATCTGTCATTGTTACCTTGACAGCACGCCGGAAATTTGCATCACCCGGCCTCATGCTTGACCAACTGCTCGCCTGCATCAATACTTGCGCAATATGTAAGATCACTTTTTTGACTGATTTAACGATTTGACTCAATTGATCCA
>JBDLSU010000291.1:0-6848 GCA_039799405.1 Pseudomonadota bacterium
ATCTGAACCCCGGCTTTTTTATTGGCGCGTTCTGATTGCTGCAAACAGGCACGCGCGCCATCCAGTATTTCTGGCGCATGCAAGGCCATTTCAGCCAGAAAAGTGCCTGCCTGAAAGCAAAACATGCCGGCATTCCACAGATAATTGCCACTGGCAAGATACTCGGTGGCTTTTTCCAGCGATGGTTTTTCAACAAAACGCTTGACGCGCTCTCCATCGGCTTCGATATAGCCGAATCCGGTTTCAGGGTTGGATGGGGTAATGCCAAACGTGACCAGAAAACCGTCTTGCGCCAACTGGCTGGCACGCGCTACCGCCAGGCCGAAGGCGTCGGAATTTGAAATAAGGTGATCTGCCGGCAAGACCAGCAATTGGGCGTTTTCGCCATACATTTCGGCCACTGCCAGCGCCGCCAGCGCCATCGCGGGTGCAGTATTTCGGCCAAATGGTTCGAGGATGAAAGAAGTGGGAACCGATTCAGGATTGACAGCGCGATATTCATCTTCAGTCTTAAAATACAGATCGCGATTGGTCACAGTCAAAATATCGACGACGTTTGGCAATTTTGCCGCCCGCACAAAGGCTTTTTGCAATAAACTCTGGCCATCGGCCAATTGCATGAAGGGTTTGGGGTGTAGCTCGCGTGACACTGGCCACAAGCGCGCCCCCACACCGCCCGATAAAATGACTGGGATAATGCTCATCGATTAGAAAACCTTTACAAAATCTTGACCTGTCATGGTGTAAGCCACGCAGCGTACAAATTTAACATAGCCTGACATTATAGCAGAGCAAAGCGGCGAGCCGACATCTCGTTTTATCCAAACAACAACTTCTTATTCCATTATGGCTTTTTCACTCGAAAATCTTCTGGTCATCGGTATCTCTTCCCGCGCTTTATTCGATCTCGAAGTCGAAGAAGAGATATTTCGCCAACAGGGTCTGGCCGCCTACCGGCAACATCAGATCGATAATGAAAATGCCATTCTCAAGCCCGGCGCAGGCTTCGCCCTGGTGCGCGCCTTACTCAAATTAAATGCATTGACACACAATCAACGCTTCGTGGAAGTGGTGATCATGTCGCGCAATTCTTCCGAAACCTCATTAAGAATTTTTAACTCAATACAACATTATAATCTGGATATTACCCGCGCCGTACTCTCGGGTGGCGCACCGCTGGCACCATATTTGCAAGCCTTCAATGTCAGCCTGTTTTTGTCATTGCATGAAGATGATGTGCAGGCGGCCGTCAATTCCGGCGTAGCCGCCGCCCTGCTCTACCAAAAACCCGACAATGCAATGGAAGAACTGGATCAGATCCGGATTGCGTTTGATGGCGATGCCGTGCTTTTTTCCGACGAGGGGGAACGAATTTATCAACAGCAGGGCATTGAAGCATTTGAAAGCCATGAACGCAACAACGCTAACAAACCGTTACCGGAAGGCCCGTTTGCGCGCCTGCTGAAAGCCTTGTCTTACATTCAGAGCCATTTGAAAGGGCATAAGGGCGAGCCACCGATCCGCACCGCGCTGGTTACCGCACGTGCATCGCCCGCCCATGAACGCGCGATACGCACCCTGCGGGCCTGGGACATTTTAATTGATGAGACATTTTTTATGGGCGGCGTAGCCAAATCACAGGTCTTGGCCGCGTTCAAACCGCATATGTTCTTTGATGACCAGATCAGTCATTGTGAACGCGCCTCAAGCCTGGTGCCCACCGGACGCGTCCTGATCAAGCACGATCCGCTGGTGTGAAGGCTGCAGCCTGACCCGCACGCAACATGCGCTCGACATAGCGTGCAATCAAATCCACTTCCAGATTCACCTTCGAGCCGACCTGCAAATGCTTTAATGCCGTCACTTGCACGGTATGCGGGATCAAGTTGATCGAAAACCGGCAAGTGCCATCGGGCTGGTCTTCAACCTTGTTCACCGTCAGCGACACCCCGTTGACCACAATCGAGCCTTTGTAGGCCAGATATTTGGCCAATTCCGGCGGAGCTTGCAATACCAGCTCCCAGGATTCACCCACAGGTTGAAACCTGAGCACCTGCCCCAGGCCATCGACATGGCCCGAAACCAGATGACCACCCAGCGGCTGGGCCAGGGTCAGTGCTTTTTCCAGATTAACTTCACCCGGCTGATCCAGCCCGACGGTGCAATTAAGGCTTTCACGCGAAACATCCACCACAAACCCGTGCGCCGTTTTTTGCACCACCGTCATACAAGCACCGTTAATCGCAATCGAATCGCCCAGAGCCACATCGGCCATGGGTAACTCACCTGCATCGAGGGTCAGACGCAAACCTGCGTCCGCGCCCAAGGATTCAATAACGGCTATTTTTCCTATTGCTGCAACAATTCCTGTGAACATCCATTGACTCCATCAACAATCTGCGTCAGCCATTACCCCAACAGGTGTCCACTGAAGCAGAATTACCCACCAAAGTTCGCAGGCCCGTATTATCGATCTTAAAAGTCCCACACTTGTCACTCGAATCAACCGGTACTGCTTTGAGTATATAAGACGTGGGGGTAATGGCATCCACCGTGATATTGTATTTGACCGTACCTACCTTGGGAGAACGTGGCCAAGGCAGGACTGGTATAGCAGTACCATAGCTGTTGTTCAGTGTGAATAACTGCTCCATACTCAACATATTCTCCATCATCACGGTTTTCGCTTCGGTACGCGCTGCCCGCTTGAGATATTCGGTGTACGCTGAAAGGGCAATTTTCGACAGAATTGCCACAATCACCAACGCTACCATCAATTCAAGAAAGGTAATCCCTGCCTGATTTCGTATTTTCATTATCAAATATCCATCTGATTAATTATTCAGCAAGTGCCAGGTTCTGAATGGTGGCTTACATTGACTAAGAATCGAACGCTCAACGATGGAACGATCCAGATTATTTGCCATGATTTGTCTCGACAAGCAAGCACCAGATTGCGCCTGAGGTTGCGGACAAGTTTGACCTGGCAAACATGGTGGTGGTGTGGTTGCTGGAGTTGGACCACTCACCACGACGCGCGGCTCACTTGCCACCGCACCCAGATTAACGATGCTCTGACGGGTAGGTGAGTCCGAACTGTCAAACGCATGGCTGGCACCACCAGACAAATAATCAAACGAATATAACGCAGAAACACCGCCGCCTTCACAGCTACTCGGCACCGGAGTCAAAGTTGTCACAAACAATGTCGTGCCATCAATAACAAAAGGATTACCCACTGCACGAGAGCCGATGGTCAGTGTCATATCAACAAACCAGCCACGTTTGTTGGCCCAGTTGATGTCGATACTGGTCAAACTGGCATTACCATCAGATAATGCAGTCAGCGTTTGCTGCTGTAATGCCGTATTGCGACCAGTAGTATTGGAAATAGCCGCTGCCGAAGGCTTGTCCCAGATGCCATAAACAGTTTGGGTTTGCGATGAAGTACGGTCGGCGGTATCAAAATACTTACCAGTACCAAACATTACCAAATAACCACCATCAGGGTGCTCGCCAATTGCCGGACGTTGAATAATTGGCTGTGACACGGGTGTTGCTGCATCATCTTTGGTTGTGAACAACGGTGCTCCCGAGAATGCCACTGTTCCTGCACCAGCGTCATCAAAATCCACTTTCCAGACATTACCTTGCAAATCACCCGCATACAAGCCGATTAATTTACGCTCGTAATCATACAAGAGCGCTGGCTGCGACAATCCGTTCTCTGCCGAATTGCCACTGCTCAAAACTATCTTGCTCTGGACGCCCGAAATAGGATTTCCCGTAAAAGCATCCACAATATAAAGAACCGCTTTTTTGCTGCCACTGCCATAGCCATTTCCGAAAATCGCAGCCCATTTACCATTACGCAAGCGTACAACTTCGATTTTGCCCAGCATATAGCCAAGATCATTGTCGAAACCGGCCTCGCCACTCATTTCCCATAACAAATTAGCACCTGACAAAGTTGGCGCAGACGGTGTGCCAGGATTAGTCACATCCAGCATGAATACGCTACGCGCCCCGGCTCCGGTAGAACCGGCCAACAGTGTGCGCCAACGCGAATTGCCAGTATCGTAGGCATCCCCCTCGTTCAACTTGCCATCAACAAAGTAATGATGTTCATAGGTGATACTCGTCAGCGACTTCAGGAATGGATAAACCGAATTGGGCACATAGGCAAAAGTTTCCACACCAGTAGCGGCATCAAAGCCATGCAGCATGCCATCATTGGCACCGACATAGACCATTGGATTGCGTGTTGTCTTGGATGCCAAAAACGCACTATAGCCCGCTTGTCCGCCATATCCATGGTCAAGCCTGTGTACATAGATTGGCGATGAATTCACGATGTCACCCAACTTGGTGGCGCGGTTGCGATATATACCATTCTTACTAACTTCCTTGGCATCACTACCCCGCAAATAATCTACCACATCACTATCTCCCACTGCAGTTTTTTGACCTGCAGTCATATTGGCATATTGAAATGGCACACCCGTTTTGCTCGTCGGATTATAGGTAATGATATTGCGATTGGCTGGCAAAGGTAGCAAATTAGCCGCATCCCAACGAATACCCGCATCGGTGAGATCAACCACACCAGCATTATTGACACTACGCGCAACCAGATGACCCAACCAACTCCCCGAGTCAAAGCCCGCTGCATAAGCCAGCGAATTAGTACCACCGGCACGATCGAAGTTGAGTGCAATAGTCGAGGCTGCACCGGGTTGGGATGCAATATCATTCAATGCCCCCGTCAAACTGTCACGGAAAGCTTTCGGATTTTTTGCACTGAAATACAGACCACGGGAGTTTACGGCGGCGTGCCATAAATCATCCACTGCTTCCTTATTATTCCCCTCACCCGGATTGGGCCATTTTTTCCGGCCGGCTTTTAAATCCGCCTCATCCCCAAGGTCACCGCCAGAGGGGCTGGTCAACGTACCATTGACACCCAGACCGACGGTATATTGAACCAGATGCTGCCAGAAGGCAGGATTGGTCGAAGTGGCCGGAACATAATTGGGCAAATCCGGGCGCAAATCACGATTCCAATAAAACATCGCAATATTGGATAATGTATTTACATTTTCAGTCGAACCATTATAGTAACTGGCGACAATATTTGGATTCGATGTGTTATTCGGATCATAAGTGTAATTTGGCTGATTTCTCTTGGGATTGATGATGGTAGGCCCAGCAGTACTTTCTGCTTTATCCGCCCCCGGCGTGGTAGCAGCATTACCGTTCCACAATCCGTCAGTCATCAGGATATGGAATGATCGTCGGCACGCTGACTCAGTACCACGCGAGACCCCGGGATTTTCAGCCCAAGGCCCCAAATCATCTATACGGGAGAAATACTGGCCCACTTGATCCATTGCTTCGCGCAAAGGCGTCCCCCCTGATGGGGTCACATTTTCAAATAAGCGATTATAAAAATCGTTACGATTATTTCCAACAAACTGCCGCACACCTTTCAAAACCGTCAAATTGGCCTGACCATCAACCTTATTGGCATTTCTTTTTGCAATATTAATTTTCCCAAAACCAACCCTTTGCTTGCCATCCAAGGGGTTAAAGGCTTGAGACACACCTGCAATAGCAGTAAAAATACGCTTGCGATAATAAGTGAACCAATTAGCAAAATTTTTCTGTTCCTCGATATAGGTACACACCGTTCCTTTGCAATCGGTACGATCTACACTTTTGGGATTGGGCGCAACCCAACTGGCGTCAATTTGTCGCCGTGTATAGTTTCGTGCATCATTTACCGAGGCATCCAGTAAATTTGGGCCTTTGTAGTCAAAATAAAATGCGATGAATTTTTGCTTTACCGCCATTTCGCCCGGAGTACAGGTCGGAAGCACTTCAACATCGGGCGCTTGATACTGATTTTTCTTATCATATGGCGGTGTATAAAAAGTGCTTGGCTTGGGGCAATATTTATCGTCAGGATTATTTTCCTGAATCAAATTAACTTTTGTCTGAGACTCCTCTGGCACCCGGGCATCTCGCACGGCAGCATCGGGACTGGAATCAGGATAATAACTTCCATCGCTCTTTTGCCATGGAACATAACGAATCGCCGGATTATAAAAAATCGCATTCACGCTGGGCGAACGTGTACGCATCAGACGATTGACAGTAGGTGCCAGTTCGCGCTTGTCTGCAGCGACTGTCCCGGGACATTCCCCCACATTATAATAAGTTTTGGTATCGAGAAAATACTCAACGTCCACACAGCCGATAGCGTCCGGCAAAAACATCCAGTTCATCGAACCCGAATTATCAAGTGTAAACATGATATTGGGATTAGGGTTTTCACCCAAAAACAAGGGATACTGGGAAATAGCTGCATTAGCCATATTACTTGTGATTGCCCCAAGCAGCGATACACCAAGCAAAACTGATGAAAATTGTTTTTTATTGAACATGATTTTTTCCAATCACATGAGTAAATAGCTCTGAAGTTGAACCACGGTATTAGCATCCAGCCCTACGCCCCGCGCTGTAATCCGAAACCTCGATTTTTGATTGCCATTGGCGATAGCGTCGGTGGCAGACTCGGTATTACCAATGATGGAACCGCTGATCTGTTCCACCATGCACCTTGGTTGCTGCGCCATCGCCGGAGCATTTACCGCCACCGCGTTTGGACTAACCGGCACAACTGCTGCAATCGCAGCATTGTTCCAGTTAGCTTCGACTTCCCAATATTGCTTCAAATTGGCACCAACCTGAACCGGGCCTGGTGGCAAAATAGTAATCCCATTGGCAGCAGTGTTAGCCAATTGCAAGCCGCCCTCACAAAAGCGCAATGCATGCTCGGCTGACTG
>JBDLSU010000292.1:0-2973 GCA_039799405.1 Pseudomonadota bacterium
GGTTGGAGATAATCAGATCGTATTTTTTGCCCGCCGGAATATTGGCGAACACATCGGATTCGATCAGGGTCACGCGTGCGCTCAATTCGTAATCATCCACATTGCGCTGCGCTACTGCCAGCGCATCGGGCGACAAATCGCTGGCATCGACTTGCGCTGCCGGGAAGGCATCGGCCAGCATGATCGCCAGGCAGCCGGAACCGGTACACAATTCCAGCACATGGTTGACGTTGGAAGGATCAATCCAGGGCTGGAAAAAATCCGGGATCAGTTCCGAAATAAACGAGCGCGGCACAATCACGCGCGGGTCAACGTAGAAGCGGTAATTGGCCAGCCAGGCTTCATTGGTCAAATACGCGGCCGGAATGCGTTCAGCGCAGCGGCGGTGGATCAGGCCGAGGGCGCGTTCAATTTCCTGCGGCAACAAGCGCGCATCGAGCCACGGGTCGAGTTTGTCGAGCGGCAAGTGCAGGCTGTGCAGCAGCAGGTAGGCCGCTTCATCCATGGCGTCGGGCGAACCATGGCCGAAGGATAGCTTGGCCTGATTGAAGCGCGATACCGCGTAGCGCAACAGGTCGCGCAGGGTTTGAAATGGCAGATGGGCCGTGCCAGCGGGGTTGGCGGAGGTGTGGTTAGGCGTAGTCATGCTTGTTCCTTTATTGCGCGAGCAACAGGTTTTCCAGGGTGCGGCGATAGATGTTTTTCAGTGGATCCAGATCGGCCACTGGCACATGCTCATCAATTTTGTGAATGCTGCCATTGAGCGGGCCAAATTCAATCACCTGCGGACAAATCTGGGCAATGAAGCGGCCGTCGGAGGTGCCACCGGTGGTCGAGAGTTCGGTTTCCAGGGTAGTTTCGGCCTGAATCGCAGCCGCCAGCGCGTCCGACAACGTGCCGCGCGGGGTCAGGAACGGTTTGCCAAACAGCGTCCATTGCAATTCATAATCGACCTGATGTTTGTCCAGAATGGCATGCACGCGCTGGCGCAGGCTGTCGGGTGTGCTGGCGGTGGAAAAACGGAAATTGAAATCGATCATCATGTCGCCCGGAATCACATTCGAGGCACCGGTGCCACTGTGGACATTGCTGATCTGCCAGGAAGTCGGCAAGTAATAATCGTTGCCCGTATCCCATTGCTCGGCCACCAGTTCGGCCAGGGCCGGGGCGGCGCTGTGGATCGGGTTTTTTGCCAGTTGCGGGTAAGCGATATGGCCCTGCATGCCCTTGACGCGCAAATGGCCCGAGAGCGAGCCACGCCGACCATTTTTGATCATGTCGCCCAGCAGTTTGCTCGATGTCGGTTCACCCACCACGCAATAATCCATCTGCACCCCGGTTTTTTGCAAATGCTCGCACACTACCACCGTGCCTTCAGTGGCCGGGCCTTCTTCGTCGCTGGTGATCAAAAAGCCGATGGAGCCAAGATGATCCGGGTGTGCCGCCACAAATTCATCCACCGCTACCAGCATCGCCGCCAGCGAGCTTTTCATGTCGGCCGCGCCACGGCCATATAGCATGCCATTGCGCTCGGTCGGTACAAACGGGTGGGAATGCCATTGATCCAGCGGCCCGGTTGGCACCACGTCGGTATGCCCGGCAAACACAAACAATGGCGCTGAAGTGCCTTTGCGCGCCCACAGATTGGTCACTTCGCCACTTTGCAGCGTCTCGCAAACAAAGCCGAGCGGGGTCAGAAAATCGATCATGCGCTGCTGGCAGCCTCTGTCGTGCGGGGTAATCGAACTCAGGGCGATCAGCTCCCGGGTTAATTCTAGGGTCAGACTCATGGTGGCGGCTCAGGTGGGGTTAAACAGAGATTGGTATTGGGCGGCATCAAAGCCGACCATGACTTGCTTTGATTTTTGGCTCGATTTTGGGCTGGTTTTTTGGTCCGACTCTGCCAGCACCAGCACCGGACGCTTGATGACGGAAGTGTGTTCCAGCATCAGGGCCTTGGCGCTGGCGGCATCGACCACGCCATGGCGCACGGCCTCATCAAGCTTGCGCCAGGTGGTGCCTTTACGGTTGACCAGGATTTCCCAGCTCACCTGTTGCAACCACAATTCGACCGTGGCGGCGTCCAGTCCGGCTTTTTTAAAATCATGGAATGTATAAGTCTGTTGCGCCTGGTCGAGCCAGGTGCGGGCTTTTTTGACGGTATCGCAATTGGGGATGCCGTAGAGGGTAATGGTCATGAAAAGGCGGTCTGGCAGTCGGTTAAATATTGAGCGTAAATTCGGTATAAGACGGTAAATCGGATTCTTGCTTGGTTGGCTCCGGCTGCTGTGCCATTTTGCTGTCCGGGCCGTTATTGAGCAGCCACAACAGGTTGGACGCCGAATCGGCATTGGCCAGCGCATCTTCCTGGCTGATTTTTTCGTCACGCACCAGTTGAAACAGCGCCGACTCAAACGATTGCGAACCGGGCGACAAGCTTTTTTCCAGCGCTTCCTTGATCGAACCGATATCGCCTTTTTCGATCAACTCACCAATATGGCGGGTATTGATCATCACTTCTACCGCCGGGGTACGGGCACCACCTGCGACTGAACGGATCAGACGCTGCGAAATAATCGCCTTGATGGTGGAGGATAAATCCTGCAACAGCGCCGGGCGGTTTTCGATCTGGTAAAAGCTGATGATACGGTTGAGTGCGTTGTAGCTGTTATTCGCATGCAGGGTAGCCAGCACCAGGTGGCCCGATTGCGCATACGCCAGTGCAGCGGCCATGGTTTCGCGGTCGCGGATTTCGCCGATCAAAATACAATCCGGCGCTTGCCGCATCGAATTGCGCAGCGCAGTGTACAGGCTATCGGTATCGGTGCCGATTTCGCGCTGGTTGACAATCGACTTTTTATTGCGGAACAGGTATTCAATCGGGTCTTCCAGCGTCAGAATATGACCGGGGCGACGTTCGTTGCGATAATCCAGCATCGAGGCAATGGTAGTTGATTTACCGGAACCAGTGGC
>JBDLSU010000293.1:0-4583 GCA_039799405.1 Pseudomonadota bacterium
ATACAAGGTGACGGGGCCGGGACGAACAGCAATACTGGCTTGCACCTGAAATATCCGGTGCGCCAGGTCGGTAGCGTCAACGGTCAGACTAATGGTCTCCGGCCCCGGCGCGGCCACAACCGGCAAAGCAAATGCAAGCAGCAAGGTGCTTAAACAGCGAGGGGTGAATGAGAAACGATGGTGGGTCGGCATGGTTCACTTTCATGGTTGAGGGCCATATCATAGCGGGATCGTGGAGATGATGGCGCAATTGAGACGATTTTTTTGAGCAAGTGAGTGCCCCCTGCCGGGCGCACAATAAAAAACCCACGTAACGCGTGAGTTACGTGGGTAAAACCCATAAATTTGATTTCCATGGGAGGAGGAAAGCGCTCGATGAACGTGCTTGCTGGCCAGGCCAACATTAACAAACCGACTGCTTCATCCTCATCATGCTACAAAAGCATGATCATGGTAACTGTTAACTCTGACAGTAAAGCAAAGCAATATTTCCACGAAGGAAAAACATGATAAAAAAGGAGACAAAAATCATATTTAAAGGCAGGCTTGCTGCCAGTTATGACCCTTTATCTTCATACTGAAAACCGCACTTGCGTCAGAATTTTTTGCAATTGCACATCGTTTTCAAACCGTTCACGCAACTCCCCCAAGTATCGCTGTAGCGCGTTGCCCTGCCCGGCGGCGAACATCAGATCGGTATATTTTTGCAACAGACGGGCAATATCCAGATAGCCCCAGTCGCCGCCCTCATGCAGACTTTCCTGCAATATCCGGCGATAAATTTGAAGGGTTGCCATTTGATCTCGGCTCTCCAGCCGGTTCGCCAGTGCCAGCAATACATCATGGCGAACATGGCCGATATCAAGCAGACGCAAAGCTTCCGCCATTTCATTTTCCCACATCGCAATCTCGACCAGCAGCGATTGATCCGGCAAAACCGGCTGTGGCTTCCAGCGATTGACCATGCGTGCGTCTTGCTCAATCACCGCATTCACCCGTTGCAAAGCACGTTGCCGCTGCAGAGGCCAGATATCGAGCTGTTTGGCCCATTCTGCCAGTTTGCGATAGTGTTCCAGATTGGGTTGGGTTTCCATTTGCACCCAGATCAATTCCAGCGCCTCCTGACTGCTGCCACGGGCCAGAAATAGCTTGGCCAAAAAATCGCGCAAGCGATTATCAGGGCGTTCGGGAAAGGCGTGCAAACCCCGTTCGGCCCATTCCAGTGCCAGATCGACTTGTCCTGCTTTGTGATAAATTTCCGAGATTTGCAGATAGTGATGCGCGGAAGATAAATCCCGGCTTTTGATCGCGACCAGTTGCTCGACATCGCCGGTCAAATTGGCCAGCATTTCCATCATGTGGGTAATGCGCCAACGCCCACCATCGTGGCTACCGTCGTGGTTATGCGCATTTTGCTCAGCGCGACGCCATTCGGCTTCGGCCAGCTCACGAAACCGGTGCAAGCCTTTATCGCCCAACATGTTCTGATAATTCTTGGCGCTATCGAGAAACGTTTCGTATGGAAAAGCAATTTCATAACGGAACAGGCGTTCGGCCAACTGAATCGGATCGGGCTGGCCCTGCATGCAGGCATGTAAATGCAACTCGCCAATACTTTCCAGCACACCACCCACATCACCATTCGGGTCGCTCATCTGCTCCAGCGCCTGTTCAACCTGTTCGATGGCAAATTCACTCAACTCAACAGCCAGCGCCGATTGACCGCCCTCCAGCACCTGTTCCAGCTCTTCCAGTATCCGCTCCAGTTTTCCGGCAATTTTGCTGGTATCACGCGGATTGATATCATCATGCAAGGTCGTGGCATCCAGAATCGCGGCCCGGAAGCGCTCCGCCATGCCAACGGGTTGCACGCTGGATTCCATTTTGCGTGTAAGAAAAGCTGCGAGTTGGGAATCCTGCTGCGCAACCTCCAACAACCACTTGGTCAGAGTTTCAGCCGATTGCTGGGCCAAAAATCCCCGCAAGCCAGAGTTGATAGTAAACATGGTTGAACCTGCTAAGAATAGAAAACCCAGACACTACGCTTTATCGATGAGCAATTATTGCCTGACCTGCCGCCATTCTAAGCGACAAATAGAGAAGATAGCATCATATATGACATTTTGAGTCACTATTCTAAATTTTCTTTTTTGACGACATACAACACGCCAGCATGATTCAAGACAACGCAAAAGCGGTGCAGCATAGGCAGCACCGCTTTTGGCTCGGATTGGACGTTGTGAGAATCAGGCGCAACCCCCTTCGGGACTATTGCTTGGCAGTATTGCGGCTGGGCTTGGGTGAACCGAACAAGGCTTCAACCAATGGATCACGCTGCACTGGCGCACGGTGGAAACGAATCGTAAAATGGGTATCATCAGCCAAAATATGGAATTGACGACCTTCCGCTTCAGCATCAAGCAACATGCTTTGCATGGCGTTTTCATTTTGCGCATGTTTGCGCTTGCCACGGCAGGCTTGCGGCTTTTTCGGCTGGGCGATGAAAGTTTGGAATTCGCGGATCTTTTCCACATCGGACGACAGGCGGTACACCGCCTTGCCGAGTGAAGTACTGGTGCTATCGACATAACCAGCCAGTTCGATCACGCCGGCATCACGCAAGGTTTGCACATACTTTTGCGCACCAGAACGGGTAAAGCCCAAAAATTCGGCAACTTCATCGAGCACCATCTGATGCGTTTGAAATTGCTCCACCAGGCTCAACATGTTTTGAATACGGCGTGCAGCAACCGAGGTAGGGTTCGCGTTAGCGGCGGGAGTCATTTGAGTTTCAGATTGCATAGCTAGAGGCAGAGTAAGAAATTTATTTCCAGATTGGAATGTAGACACTTATAAATACTATAAATGGGCCATTTCGAAAATTTTTCACTACGTTGATTTAAAATTCCCGTTATTAATAATAAAAAGCAAAAAACAGCAAACCACATCAACAAATCAAAAACCAGATTCAAAACCTGGTTTAAAAATAAAAAATACAGCAGATGGCAAAAAACCTTCCGGCTGGAACGCACTTGAACCGGATACGAAAAATTGGACAAGATTGCGTGGAAAATGTTCAAAATGTAACAGCATTTTTACAAATTTCCCGAATCAGCATGGCAGCATGGTGGGTGCCCCGCTTGAATTCTTCAAGACCACATCAAGTTGAATAATTGCGCACACGCAAAAAAGACGACTTAAGTCACGTCTGACTGAAAAATTCGTGATAAATTCCCCTGTAGCACAAAAATTTTTTCTCCAAAGACCAATACTTTGATCAGATCGGAAAAGCCATGCCGACTATTGTCCCTGATTTAAGCAATAATGGCAACAGTTACAACAGCAACCAACAGGCAGATTGTAGTAAAAACAGCGCAATCCGCGATCGACTGTTGAAAAAGTTTGGTGCTGATGGTGATTTGCTATCACTTGGAGTGACAATTGCGCGGGTGGTTGAACTGGCGTCGTCGGACGATGAAGCTACTCAAAACCTGGCGAACTATATTCTATCAGATGTTGCCCTAACACAAAAGATTCTTCGCCTTGCCAATACGGTTTTTTACCGAAGTGTCTCCAATACCCCCGTTTCTACCGTTTCCCGGGCTATTTTTTTACTCGGCTTCAATACCGTAAAAACAACTGCCCTGACTTTATTATTGGTTGACAAACTGACGCGTGGCCCGCACGCCGACCATGTGCGGCTGGAACTGATCGAATCCTTGTGCGCCAGCCTGGTCGGGCGCGAACTGGCACGCTTTTCCCATTTACAAGGCGTAGAAGAAGCGGCGATTGCGGCCCTATTCAAAAACCTGGGCCGCATTTTGCTGGCCAGCCATGAATATCCGTTGTATCGCGAAATCAATCAACTGATTGAGCATGGTGTCAGCCCGGTGCAGGCTGAAATCCAAACCATGGGCTGCAGTTATTCATTTTTGACCGAAACCGTATTGCGCGAATGGAATATTCCCGATGCCCTGATCTATGCCCTCAGTCCGCTGGCAACCGGCCCGGTCAAACCCGCCAAAACCCGGCAGGAATGGATGCGCCAGGTCAGCGTGTTCAGTAATGAAGCGCAGAGCCTGATTTTGCGTCAGCGCGATAATGGCAGCAGCGCCGCCGCCAATGCCATGTTGCAACGCTTTGCGGTGGCGCTGCATCTGGATCAGGACAAAATGCGTCAATTGTTCGCCGCTGTCGGCAAAGATATCGAACAACTGGCGACCGGCTTAAATTTAAGCAAGCAAAACATGGCTCCAACACAGGAAGAACCGGGCCATCATTTGCCGGGGGTCTTGCAAGCTTCTGCCATCAATGTGCAAACCAAGAGCAATCATGAACGCCACCCCAGTGGCAAGCCGATGGATGCACGCGACTTATTGCTGGCCGGGGTACAAGTTGCGACCCAGATGATGGGCGGTGGCCAGTACAAGCCAAGCGAGTTGATTTTATTGATCGTGGAAACCCTGTACACCAGCCTGGGTTTTCGTTTTGCTGCGGCCTGCATTCATGACTCGCGCAGTGAACAGTTTCGCGCCGTGGTCACCATGGGCGAACAACATACGCTGCGCCAGGCCCGCTTTATT
>JBDLSU010000294.1:0-4990 GCA_039799405.1 Pseudomonadota bacterium
TCCATAAACCAGTGTTCACAAATGGCTTCGTGTTCCAACTCCCCCAGTTGTGCCGCGAAGATCAGGTTGGAATACAACACATCCACCTGCAAGCCTTGCTGGCGCGCCACGCTCTGCAACACATGAACACCGATAGCGGCGCGATGGATACTGGCGAATGGGGGGACAATTAACAGGGTGCGGGCAGGGTTCATGACGGTCTTCACGCAAAGAAAAATCGTAATTATTGACAGAAACTGTTTCCAGATAGTATCATAACCCCGTTTCTGGGAATCACTTTCATGATGCTTATCTGCTGCTTATCCACTGCTTCCCATCTGAAAATTCCCCTTGTTCTCCCGGTCACCCCAATCCATCTTTAACTTTGTCAGGACCATCATCATGAGTACGCAAAATATGATTCAGGTCGAGCGTTTTGCTGCGATCAACCCACTGTTCCGCCAGGCCATGCGCGCCAATTTTGGCCAGGCCGTGAGCCTGTTTTCCAAGGAAATTCATCTCGACGACCAGGATGGCCTGACCGATGATGAAATCAACACCGTCATGAGCATCAGCGACGCCGAATATGAAGCCTTTTCCAAAATGGCTGCCGTAACCGGCCCGGTCATGAGCAAAGTGGCCGGACGCCCCAGCACCGCTGCCATGTTCTGAACCACCAAGGCTGCATGATTGCAGCCTTTTTTTCGATTGTACGCAGGGAGTCAGCATGAATCGTGTCACCCGGTTTCGCTCCGTTACCGATCTGGCGGTACATCAATATGCCGCTTCGATCCGGGAATTGTTTTTCAGCTCCAAATTGCGCCACCTGTTTGTCCCCTATTTGATGACCCTGCACAGCATCATCCGCGCCAGCGAGCCTTTGCTGCAGGCCGCGATTGATGAAGCCAACCGTCGTGGCGCAGCGGGCGACGCCAGTTGCCATCAGCTTGCCGCCTATCTCTCCCACCACAAACAGGAAGAAGCCAACCATGCCGAATGGCTGTTGGAAGACATTGAATCGCTCGGCTATTCGCGTCATGAAATTCTGGGCCGCCGCCCTTCCTGGGATGTCGCTGCCATGGTCGGCAGCCAGTATTACTGGATTCACCACTATCACCCGGCGCTGTTTTTGGGCTATATGGCGATTTTTGAAGCCTACCCATTGCGGGTGGCAGATATTGATCAGTTCAAACAAATCACCGGTTTGCCCGATTCGGCCTTTCGCACCATGTTATTGCACACCGAACTGGATGTGCAGCATTCGGCCGATCTTTACCATTTTCTGGAACATTTTTCCCTGCCAGACGACATCTTTGCCGATTTAAGCGTGGCTGCGATTACCGCCTGCACCTATCTGGCGAAGATTTATCAGGCGCTGGATACCGGCGCTGCGGTAGACAACGCTGACACAGCCGAGACTGAACACAGGTTGTAGCTGTCATTAGCCCCCCGTATCGGACAGTTGCGCGGGTTTCGCGCTGGCCCCGGCATGCTTGCCAAGCGGCGCAAAATCTTCCCCGCGCATACCCGAGAGCAGCATTTCACCATTGCCAGCCACCCGAAATTCGCCATACTTGGCACGCTCATACAAACTGGCGCTGCCTTCTTCAAAAAACCAGGCATTGGTGGCAAATTTGACTTGCTCGTGCCGTACCCGAAAGCGCATTTTTACCTGATTGGCTGCCAGCGGCGTGCCATCATCGAAATGGTGAAAGCTCGCAACCTGATTGGCATCCACCGCCACCACGATATAGCCGTCATCACGCCCAGTCGCTTTGCGCTGCGGGAAGGCTTTATCGACCAGCGCATAGCGCAATGCCATATAGTCGCCCTGCATCAGCGAACGCGGATCAACCGGGGCCAGTTCCAGCAAGACGATGTGGCCGTCTTTCAAAAGCTGTTCACGCTGCACAATGGTCCAGTTAGCCAGTGCCAACACCAGTGCAACCGTGATCAAAATAATGGTTTTACGCATGATTTGGCTCCAGCGGGAATAATTTTTGCAGGGCCAGGCGCGCCAGCAGCAAAGCCGCGCCGGATGCAATCAATAATTTGGACTTGTCCAGCAGGCTCGAATGCAGATCGTAATAAAAATGCCCCAGATACCAGGCAAAACTACACCAGCCCAGTGCCAGCACAATCCGGTTGCCAGTGCTAAAGCCGAGCGTGATCACCAACCCTGCCACACCCAAACCCGGCACCCACCAGGCCAGCAATGCAAACAAAATACCAGCCAGCAGCACTGTCACACCCGCAACACTGCCAAACACCAGCCCCTGTTTTTCACATTGCAGCCAGATCACCCAGGCCAGCGCCAGCAATACGCCAATGCGTGGCAGATACCAGTCAAAACCCGGCATCTGCTGCGCCCAAAGCGGGTTGCCAGCAATAAATATCAGCGTCAGCAGCACACCAAAACCCACTGGCGTCAACAAGCTGGCGCGCTGAATATTGGGCAGTTCAAGCTGGCACCAGATCACCAGCCCCAGCGCCGCCATGCCGGGAAACAAGAAACTGATTCCCATCTTGCCCAAGGCCAAATTCAGTGCAAACAGTGCGGTACAAGTACAAACCAGGCGCGAGATGAAATTGGGCAATACCAGCAAACCCAGTTCCAGCAAACACAAGGCAATCTGCCCTGCCAGCGCATCACCCCGGAAAATTTGAAGGATGCTATTCACTAACAGGCCCTGCCCGGCCATACTCAGTGCCAGGCCAAACTGCACCGCAAAATCATTGCTCGTCAGCCGGAACAAACTCCAGGCCCCGGCCAATACCAGCAAACCCAGCATGGCCGAAGCAGCCCCGCTTTTCAACACAAAGGCAAACGTGGCCGCCACAAAGGCGAATAAAAACAGGGCAGCAATCCAGGCCGATACCCCCAGCATCAGCCGCACATACCACGGGCCGGTGTGCTGCTTGTCCTGCGGCATCAGCGCGTGCGCCTTGGCCGGATACAATTGATACTGGATTTTTTGCCACAATGCTTGTCGTTGTTCGGTATTCATGCACGCAACTCCCTTGCCACGGATTTTAACCACCATCCGGCCAGGCCGGACAAAACGATCACCACCACCCCGATCAATAACAATTCGCCTTCGGCCCGGCCCCTGAGCAAAGCGTCTGACAGCCAGGCGGTGATAACGGCGATCACGCTCATGGCAGTGGCGGCCAGGGCCAGCAGATCGGGCCAACGCAGGCGGTAAAGGTAGAACATTGCCGCCAACCAGGCCGGATACACCAGCATGGCCAGGATTTTAAATTGATTACGATGATCAAAAATCGTGAAAATGCACTCCGCCGTCAGCAAGCCGGTACAAAACACCAGCACCACCCGGGCACAGGTTTGCGCCCCGCCAATCTGGCTTAGCCGCGCTGCCACTTGCGCTGCGCACAATGCCAGGCAATTCAAACCAAACATGGCCCACAACTGTTGATCCAGCCCAAACACCAGGCCCCAGAAGCCCCCCATGGCACCAAAGTAAAAGTGCAGCGTCAAATTCAACAACACCAGCCACACCATCCACAAGGGCGAAAAACGCGCCAGCAACACCAGCGGCAAAATCGCCAGTGCCCAGCCCCCAAATAATTCAAACGTATCGGCCCCGGTCTGGTAAGTCTGGCCGATCAGTGCCAACAAAGCCCCGATCAGCAAACTGGTCAGCACCAACGCCGCCTTCGCTTCCACCCGCTCCAGCCCCAGCCGCCACAGTGGCAGCAAAGACAGCAAAATCAGCCCTTGCAGCAATCCAAACTTGGCAAAACGCCCCATGTCGGCCCAGTTCCAGGCGACAAAACAAATCACGCCAAAGGCCAGAAAAATCGTGCCCAGCCACAAGGTGATGTGATCAAACAAAACGCGCCAGTCACGGCGCGTGGGGGTAATGCCATTTTCCGCCAGAATGGCGGGCAGATCAGCCGGGTTCAAGTGACCTTGTTCGGCCCAGTGCAAAATTTCATGGCGCTCGTTGTTCATGGTGGTGTCGGGGTTTGGCTGGTGAATGGGTCGAAACTTGAACGGTTGTGTAGTTTGGCTCGCACTCACAAGCTGCAAGCTTGCCAAATTGCCGCCCATGCTACCATGCCCCCTGCACTAAGCCTGCATGGTTTATTTGTGCATCGTAAATAGCGCCACCGCTAGTGTCACTATTTGCTACCCATAGATTGACTGTATCAATTTAATTCAGTCAAGCAATCTCACCTCCTGCGCCGGGCAAGTTGTGGCATCACCCTCAAAAATCTGTTTTGTCACCTCTGGCAATGTCTTCTGCTTGGGCCTGGGCTCCTTCCCCAATCGCTGGCTACCCCTCTTGTATCCCTTTGATTTTTTCCGGACCATTTTTGGCTTCTGCCGCGCAATCGGTTCGGTCAATACACAACCACCATGCACCACGCTTCCGTTTACGCCGTATACAGTCCCTTGCGCCTACAATACTCGGCCAACTCTGCAGCGTTGAGCACTGCTGCTTCCAACACTTCACTAAACTTGTCGTCCAAACTCCACACTTGAGCATTCATTCCATTTATCGGCACGGCCATCCCCAGCCTTTTTTAACTCACTACATCAAGTCAAGTATACTGTGTGGACTCGCTTACCCCACATTCTCTAGCAAGCCGCGCTACCGCTTGTTTATTGGCGACATCATTTGCTTTAATATCAATTCTTTTCGCTCTACTAAATATTTTTCACTTGCGCCCACTTTTCCGCCCCATGAGCTTTTTTCTCAAACAGGGGGGTAACGTGACAACTAGCTTGACAAACACCGCACAGCGGGCAATCAGGTTCCACACGAAACGCCATAAAACCGGAAAATTTCCTGTTGCACCATCATTTCGACTGGTTCTTGTGGCATGCTATGCTGATATAGTCCGAAATAGCACAAAACTAAAGGCTCTATGACGTTTCGTGTGGAACTTGACATCCACTAACGTAACACGTCACGCAAATGATATCCTATCGGTATGTAAAAAAGCAGGAAAACTGGCGATGAGCAACGAAGCGCAAGCATTG
>JBDLSU010000295.1:0-2762 GCA_039799405.1 Pseudomonadota bacterium
CGAGATGACGCAATTTCGTCATCTGCTGGAAGCGCCGGGTGTACGTAATCACATCTTGTGTTTGCGCATCGGCGGCAATGATTTGCTGGCGCTGCTGGGTTTGCGCCGGCCACGCCAGGGCACCATCTACCGCACCCCGCTAGGCCCCTTGATCGCCCGCCTGGTCACCATTTTCCGCCCCTGGGGCTTTGCCCTGACCGCACCGGTGTTTGAACATCTGGACAACCCCGCCCTGCTGGATCAGGAAGTGCAGGAAGACCTGGCCTATGGCATGGTCGGTAAAACCGCGATTCACCCCGATCAGGTGCCATTGATTGAGCGGCACTACCGGGTCGGCGCGCATGACATGGAAGTGGCCCTGAAAATCGTGGACGAATCCAGCCCGGCGGTATTTCGCATGCATGACTCGATGTGTGAAGTGGCGACGCTACGTGGCTGGGCACACAATGTGATTGAACAAGCGGGCGTATTTGGCGTGCAAGCTGCGCCGGTGCCAGGGCAGGTGGAGAGTCAGGGGCTTGATCGGGTGTGATTTTGAGTAATCGATTTCTGTGTGCTTACTATACCGCCATCGCCCATTGCCGCAGAATGGCGACTGATTGCGGTAAGCCTTGTTTGAGTAACGTATCCAGATAATCTGACACGGTTTTTGGTGGTGCCTTGAGTGAGCGGCGGTGAGTGGCAACGGCTTCGAGTACTTTGGCGGGATGCAGATCAAGTAAGTCGAGGATAAAATCATCCGGGTGTTGCGCTGTAAGGTTGTAGGTAGCGAGTGCTGCGGCCGGAAAATCTTTCAGGTTAAACGTGACAATCAGGCTGGCACCGGATTGCAGTGCTGCGGCAACAACATGGCGATCATTTGCATCCGGTAGCTTGATTGACTCAATCAGGTATTCAAAGTCGGTGACCAAACAATCGCGTACTGCACGGTTCATCAGGTTGCGTGTTTGTTCCAACTTTTCCAGACCAAGATCTGGGCGGTTGGCATGAACATTGCGTATCCATTCGTCGTGGATGGTATTGCTCCAGCGCGCACGGTAAAGATCGGATAAAGCCAGATGCATCAACAAGTCACGCAGTGGTGCAGGGTAAAGCACACAAGCGTCATAGATCACAGTAAAGTGCGAACCCATGGATTAATACCCCATATCGAGTTCCTGTGCCTGCGCTGCCAGTTCTGCCAGCACTTTGCGACGTTCGCTGTCGATATTGTTTTTGTAGTCGATTACATCCTGATAGCGCACCCGGCGGTGGGTGCCGGTTTTGTGAAAGGGGATATCGCCTTTTTCCAGCAACTGGACCAGAAACGGGCGGGACACGTTGAGTACGTCGGCGGCTTCCTGTGTCGTGAGTTCGGCGTGAATTGGAATAATGGATACCGCATTACCCTGACCGATTTCGGTAAGCACTTCAAGCAGCAGGCGCAGGGCGGAGGTGGGCATGTGCACGGTTTGAATGCTGCCCTGGTCATCATGAAAGTCGATTTGTTGACTCTCGGCGCGCGTGAGGAGCATGGTGGACAAGGCCCGGCCCGACTCTCTGGCCAGTACAATGTCGCTCTCGGTTGGTAAATTGCTGTTGAATACAGTTTCGATCATGATGGGTGCCTTGCGGTGCTTGATGCGGATAGGCTGAATTATAGTCGAAACAAACGAAACAAACGAAATAAACGAAATTTCCGAAATAAGCGAAACACTCCGCCATCACATGGTTCATGGCCTATGCGAACGGCAAAAAATGGATTAAAACAATAAAAAGCCGTGGAATGTGTCGATGATGCTTGATAAATAATTGATTTGTGCCAGGATAGTTTTCTTCACTTTTCAGTTTTCAGGTAAGATTAACACTCTCTCTGATCCAACCTTTGCCACCAATGCGCTTTATCCACACCTCCGACTGGCATCTTGGCCAAACCCTGCACAATTTTGATCGCAGTTACGAACATCAGGCCTTTCTGGATTGGCTGATTGGGTCTCTGGTGACCGAGCAAGCCGAAGCCCTGCTCATTTCCGGCGACATTTTTGACACCGCCAATCCCTCCGCCCAGGCGCAAAAACAGTTTTATCGGTTTTTGCAGCGCGCCAAACAGCAATTACCGCATTTGAATATCGTCATCATCGCGGGCAACCATGATTCCCCCGGTCGGCTGGAAGCGCCTGCGCCCCTGCTGGAAGCGATGGATGTTGCGGTAATCGGCTTTGTGCCGCGCCTGGCCGATGGCAGCATCGCTCTGGAACGGCTGGTTTTGCCCCTGAAAAATGCTGCCGGTGTGACAAAAGCCTGGTGTCTGGCGATTCCGTTTTTGCGTCCGGGCGATGTGCCCAAATGCGGGGCTGGCGCTGGTGGTGACGGTGGCGATGGTGCTGGTAATAATGAAGTGAAAGACCCCTACCTGCAAGGCATCGCGCTGTTGTATCAGCAATGCCTGCAATACGCTTTGCAATTGCGCCAACCCGAGCAGGCGATTATTGCACTCGGGCACTGCCACATGGTCGGTGGCCAAATCTCGGAAGAATCGGAACGGCGCATCGTCATCGGCGGCACCGAAGCCTTGTCCGCCAGCATGTTTGATGCCAATGTCGCCTATGCCGCCCTGGGCCATTTGCATCTGGCGCAACGAGTCGGCAAGCAAGACCATTTGCGCTATTGCGGCAGCCCCTTGCCACTGTCGTTTGCCGAGGTTGATTATCAACATCAAGTGTTATGTGTTGATCTGGTGCAAGACAAAGTGAGCACCATCCGGCCGATTCTGGTGCCCCGGG
>JBDLSU010000296.1:0-3410 GCA_039799405.1 Pseudomonadota bacterium
AAAATGCCGATAACGCCCGGCAGGCCAATCAATTGGCGACTTCGGCCTCCTCAATTGCGGGTAAAGGCGGCAAGGTGGTGTCGCAAGTCGTGTCCACCATGGGTTCGATCAAGGAAAGCTCACGCAAGATTGTCGATATTATTGGCGTGATCGATGGCATCGCCTTCCAGACCAATATCCTGGCACTGAATGCTGCTGTCGAAGCGGCGCGCGCAGGCGAACAAGGGCGCGGCTTCGCGGTGGTGGCGTCAGAAGTGCGCACCCTGGCGCAACGCAGTGCCACTGCGGCCAAGGAAATCAAAACCCTGATCCATGATTCGGTGGAAAAAGTGGATTTGGGCGGCAAGCTGGTGGATGAAGCCGGGCAAACCATGAATCTGGTGGTGGAATCAGTGCAGCAAGTAGCCGACATCATGGCCGAAATTACTGCCGCCACGCGTGAACAAAGCCTGGGGATTGAAGAAGTCAATCAGGCCGTGACGCAAATGGATGAAATGACCCAGCAAAATGCCGCCCTGGTAGAACAAGCCGCCGCTGCAGCGCAAAGCATGCAGGATCAGGCCCATCATCTGGCAATTGCGGTCAGTATTTTCAAATTGCACAACAATGAAGACCCCTTGGAACAAGAAAAAGCGGCCCTGTCTGAAGATAACAAACATCGCCCCAAAATGAAAACCAATGTTGGGCACCACCACCTGCCCTCGCCCAAAGCGGCGGCCAGGCCCAAGCCCGCGCCGCGCGCGCCAGCAGCAGACGAATGGGAAGAGTTTTAAACGGCAAGCAGTTTGCCAACCTGACCCGGGGTAAAATCGCTGCATTTGGATTGATTGTATTTACCCTGGGGAAGCCGCATGCCACGTTACGCCTATCATTTATTAAATGTTTTTAGCCAAACCACGCTCGGCGGCAATGCCTTGTGTGTATTTGAAGACGGGCGCGGCCTGGATGATGCCACCATGCTGGCGCTGGCACGCCAGTTTAATCTGTCCGAAACCACCTTCCTGCTCCCCTCAAACGTAGCCGATGCCAGGGTGCGGATTTTCACCCCCGGCTATGAAATGCCATTTGCAGGCCACCCCACGCTCGGTAGCGCCAATGTGGTGCGCAACTTGCGCGGCGGACAAAACAGTTTGCAACTGGAATTCAAGGCAGGCATTGTGCCGGTCAGCGCGCAAGCCGATGTCTGGACCCTGACCGCACCCACCCCGAACGGTGTCGTCGCTACCGCCCCCAAAGAAAGCCCGGATCTGATTTGCGCCATGCTCGGCTTGCAGCTTGACGATTTGGCCAGCCAGCCACTCTGGATCAATACCGGGGCCGACCAATTACTGATTCCGCTCAATTCGGTCGAAGCGGTACGCCGGGCGCAACCCGCATCACACTTGCTGGCGCAATGGCCCATCAGCAGCCTGGAACGCAAGACTGCGTATGTGTTTGCCTTTGATCGCGCAGCCGGGCCAAACCAGGTAGTGGCGCGCTATTTCTTTACCATGCAAGGTGGTGGCGTAGCGGAAGACCCGGCCACTGGTTCGGCTTGCGCCAATCTGGGTGGATGGTTGCTGCACAGCGGGCACGCTTTGCCGCTGGACTTGGTGGTTCGCCAGGGCGATCAGGTAGAGCGCCCCAGCCATCTGCACTTGCATGTCAGCCAAGCGCAGGCGATTCAAGTCAGTGGCCGGGTGGTGGAATTGGGTGGTGGTTATATTGATTTGTAAGCCCGGCAGCAACGCAACCCGGGCCAGCGCTACGTCAGTCCGGGCAGACCTGCCGAATCGCACGTTCCCAGTCCTGCATCAAACTGCCCGCCTGATCGCGCCCCATGGTTGGCATGAAGGTGCGCTCCACCCGCCATTGCGCCGACAATTCCGACAAATCGGAATAAATCCCCACCGCCAGCCCGGCCAAATACGCCGCACCCAGTGCCGTGGTCTCGGTCACCTGCGGCCGGATCACCGGAATCCCCAGCAAATTGGCCTGGAATTGCAATAACAAATTATTCGCCGCCGCCCCGCCATCGACCCGCAATTCGGTAATCGGCGACACCGCATCGCGCACCATCGCCAGCAAAAGCGCAGTGCTTTGGAAGGCAATCGATTCCAGCGCCGCGCGCGCAATATGCGCCACTGTGCTACCGCGCGACAGGCCAACAATCGCGCCCTGGGCCGAGGGCACCCAATATGGTGCGCCCAAGCCGGTAAACGCAGGCACAAAAATCACGCCACCCGAATCCGGCACCGACGCGGCCAGCGCTTCAATATCGGACGAACTTTGTATCGCCTGCAAACCATCGCGCAACCATTGCACCACCGCGCCGCCAATAAACACACTGCCTTCCAGCGCATATTGCGCTTGTGCGCCAACCTGACAGGCAGCGGTACTGATCAAACCATTGGCCGATTGCGCACAATGGTCGCCGGTATGCAGCAACATGAAGCAACCCGTGCCATAGGTATTTTTCGCCATGCCCGGGGTAAAACAAGCTTGCCCGAACAGGGCCGACTGCTGATCCCCGGCAATCCCGCCAATCTTGATGCTGCGCCCCAGCACCTGGGCATCGGTTTCGCCAAACAAATGGCTCGATGGCGACACCGTGGGCAATAATTGCGGCGGAATCGCCAACCATTGCAGCAATTCTTCGTCCCAGCAGCCCTGATGGATATTGAACAACATCGTGCGCGATGCGTTGCTGACATCAGTCACATGCAAACGCCCACCCGTCAGATTCCACACCAGCCAGCTATCGACCGTACCAAACGCCAGTTCACCGCGCTCGGCGCGCTCACGGCTGCCCGGCACCTGATCCAAAATCCAGCGTAATTTGGTACCGGAAAAGTAAGGGTCCAGCACCAGACCGGTCTTGGCCTGAATTTGCGCCGCGTATTCGCGCAATTGCTGGCACAAGCTTTCGGTGCGACGATCTTGCCAGACGATGGCGTTATGAATCGGCCTGCCAGTCGCGCGCTCCCACACCAGCGTGGTTTCGCGCTGATTGGTGATGCCAAGCGCAGCGATATCAGCCAGATCCGCCCCACTCAATTCCAACTGCTGCAACACCTGGCGGCAGGTAGCAAGCTGGCTTTGCCAGATTTCCAGCGGATCATGCTCGACCCAACCCGGCTGCGGGAAAATCTGACGAAATTCCTGCTGCGCCTGAGCCACAATCTCACCCGATTCTTTGAAAACAATGCTGCGGGAACTCGATGTTCCCTGATCCAGTGCCAGCAAATACGCCATCTTGCATCCTTTCAGATTAAATCGCGGTAGCACACGCGCCCTGCATGGCAGAACTACTGTGCCACCGCCCGTTATTGCGCCTGGCTTAGCGCACCCGGCCTTCCTTCCACGCCTGCAACAACTTGCTATAAGGAATGGTTTCACCCTTCGGTTTTTCATTCGCCACCTTGGCCCAT
>JBDLSU010000297.1:0-9797 GCA_039799405.1 Pseudomonadota bacterium
GATCGCCCCGCCTTCATTTTTCTTGTCAACTTCCATCCAGTCGAGCCAGCGTTCCACACCCAGATTAGGCGCTTTGGTTGGCAGACCGGCCGCTTCCACCAGGGTTTTTACCCGGGTTTTGCTGACATAATCGATAAAACCCATGCGATATGACAAATCTGCTGCCAGCACCATGCCGCAGCCAACCGCTTCGCCATGCAGCCACTGGCCATAACCCATGCCCGCTTCAATTGCATGGCCGAAGGTATGACCGAAATTGAGAATCGCGCGCAGCCCCCCTTCGCGTTCATCCTGGCGCACCACATCGGCCTTGATCTCGCAGGAACGCGCAATCGCATAACGCAACGCCTCCGGATCGCGCGCGCGCAACTTGTCAATATGTTGTTCCAGCCACTCAAAAAACTTCAAATCGATCGCTGCACCATATTTGATGATTTCAGCCAAGCCAGCCGACAGTTCGCGATCCGGCAAGGTATTCAGGCTGCTGGTATCGGCCAGCACCGCCTGCGGCTGATAAAACGCACCGATCATGTTTTTACCGAGCGGGTGGTTGATGCCGGTTTTTCCGCCTACCGAGGAATCGACTTGCGACAGCAAGGTGGTAGGAATTTGCACAAACGGAATGCCGCGCATATAGCTGGCAGCAGCAAATCCGGTCATATCGCCGATCACGCCACCGCCCAGCGCCACCAGGGTAGTCTTGCGGTCACAGCGCTGCGCCAGCAAGGCGTCGAAGATGTGCATAAGCTGGGGCCAGTCTTTGTAGGCTTCACCGTCGGGCAAGATAATTTCTGTCACCTCGCGCCCGGCTGCCTGCAACGCTTGCCTCAATGGAGGCAGATACAAGGGCGCTACCGTGGTATTGCTGACGATGGCAACCCGTTTGCCGCCAATATGGTTTGTCAGCAGGGCGGCATCTTGCAACAAGCCGGGGCCAATCAGAATGGGATAGCTGCGCTCACCCAGATCAACATTCAAAACAGTATTCATAGAAGGTTTTGCCACAGGAGGATGAGAAATTTCCGACCAGCCAAGTTGCTGAATAATCGATTGCACCAGAAATTGTACGTTGGGACGGCCGGTATCGATCACCAGATCGGCCACCTCAGTATATAGAGGCTCACGCTGGCGCGCCAGTTCTTCGATTTTGGCGCGTGGATCGGCGGTTTGCAACAGGGGACGATTTTTATCATTGCTGGTGCGCAACATGATGCTATTGACGCTGGCGCGCAAATAAATCACCTTGCCACGTTGTTTCATCAAGGCCCGGGTATCCGGATTGAGAATGGCACCACCACCAGTGGCGAGCACAATATCGGAAAGCGCGGAGAGTTCGCGTATCACTTCGGCTTCGCGCCGCCGAAAGCTGGGCTCGCCTTCAATTTCAAAAATCCATGGAATCGAAGCACCAGTGCGGGCTTCGATTTCATGGTCAGAATCTATAAAACGCTTACCCAATTTTCTTGCTAACAGGCGGCCGACGGTTGTTTTGCCGGCCCCCATTAATCCTACCAAAAACAGATTTTGCATTGCCCCGGGATCAATCCGTGTATTCACAAGGATGTTGCCCCAAAGAATTGACAAAGGTGCCAATGCCATACGGGCTCAATTTACCTGGAGGATCTTTATCGGCCGCATTGTAATCAGGAGAAGCGCCTACCAGAGTAAAGCGGGCCACATATTTGGCCTCAGAACCCGCTACCGAAGCGCGAATGGTCAAATCAACGACCAACCAATTGGCCTGATCCTTGGCATATTGGATTGCAACGGTGGTAGCACCACTCGAATCGGTTTGTCCACCCGAAGTGACCGTCAATGGAATGCCTGGCTCCAGACGACCATTTCTGTTCACGTCTTCCCCTAAATTCAAATCCAAAATACCATTGGCGTTGGCATCCTCATTGCTACAGGTTGCCGCTGTGCCAGACAATACTTGCCAGAAGTTATTGAAAAAGCTCAGTGTGCCTTTGCGATAATGGCTTGGCAACACCGATGCGGTGACATTGGCCCCGGAAACCGGATTGCCAGCAGCATCGGTTACCAATACCTGATAGCTCTTGATATAGGTTTGTAAATTATCTGCAGGCGTTCCCACGCTGTTGCCAGTGCCTGCAGTGATAAACAAGGCCTGACGTCCGACAGTCAGATTGGCAGTGCCGGACGCTGACGAGATCGACGATACAATTTGCGCCTTGAATTGCACACCATCGGTTGGCGTTGCGATCGGACCAGAAACATAACTTACCGTTGCAGTACCATCAGCGCCGGTTCTGACTACCGAAGGCTGTAAGAGCGCACCACCGCTGCCATCTCTTTCAATCGAAAAGTTGACGATCGCATCCTTGACCAGATTGTTGACCAAGGCACCATTGACAACCGTGCCATCACGTACCACCGCTTTTAAAACAGTACGCTGACTTTGATCAATGGTGTTGATACCAATCACACCCGGGTCAACCTGCAGTGTGACATTGGCGGTGGATTTCAGCGGCGCAACAAATTCGACATCACCACGCGTGGACACGCCCGTATCCAAAGTCGCCACCAAAGCGGCAACACCAGGGTTTTGCGCCTTCACATACAATGTCGCTTCTCCAGCCACCAAGGCTTTGGTACCAGTGAATAGCGTGGTACAAACCGAATCCGAATACACCGCACCACGAGAAACACCCAGGCTGACACTGCCACTCTGCACTTGCCCCGCAATATCGTTGTGGATTTTTACAGGTTCGCAAGTATTGATATTCACCACTGGCACCATACTTGGTGCAACAGCTCCCGTCTGTGCAGCCACGGTAAAGTTGCTGTTATTGATCTTGATGGTTGCGGTTTTCTCGACTTCGAGCGCCCTGACGGTTACTGTATCACTGGTAGTACCACTACGTCCGGTAAATACCAGACTCAGTTGGCCGCTGGCATTGGTCACGGCAGAACCGCCATCTTTGACCACAATCAGGCCACCGCTACTGGCGCTAAATGTCACAGGGCGATTAGGAATGGCCTTACCGCTGGAATCGGTAACGGTTACAGTCATGTCAGTTGGCTTGCCGGAATTAACCGAGCTACTGGCATTGAGCACCACCTGAGTTCCGTTCACTGCAACTGTTGTGGAATCACTCTGGGTGCCGGCTGCAGTGGTGGTGCTGGCAGTCACCGTGATGATACGCTGGGTCGGATCGTTACCGGTACTTAATTTTTCAGTAACAATACCTTTCTCATCCGTCAGTCGGGTTCCGAACGTCAGTGCACCGGAAGATGCCGCCAGACTTACGAGCTGTCCCTTGACCACGTTATTGCTGGCATCACGCACCAAAACGATCACGTTCACTTCGGTTCCTGCGGCACCCGCCGAATCCAGATTGCCGGAACTGGTACTGATTTTCAAACTGGGTGCGGCTGTCTTGACATTAATCCTGATCGTCGCTGGCGTACTGCCGCCTGCAGAAGGATCCAGCACCGCCGTCACCGTAATGACCCGTGGGGTAGGGTCGTTGCCTGCCGTCAGCTTGGCAGTGATCATACCGCTCTCGTCGGTCAAATTATTATTGGCAACCGTCAACGCCCCGGAGCTGGCGGTGATGTTAACCTTGGCATTCTTGATGACATTATTGGTCGCATTTTTAGCCAACACAGTCAGAACGATGTCACCACCCGAGTTCAAATCCATGCTGGACGCGGAAATCGATAACACCGAGGTAGCCTGAACCACTTCGACCGTTTTCACAACGGAGCGCACCGAACCAGTAGAAGCAACAATCGAGATGGTGCGCGGTGTGGCCACACCGGCAATGCTCAATTTGGCGGTAACCAAGCCATTGGCATCGGTAACCCCTGGCGTACCACCGGTAGTGGTCGGCACATCCAGGGTTATGGCACCGGAATCGGCCTGCAGCGAAATGGTGGCACCAGAAACAGCGACATTGCGTGCATCGCGCGCCAATACCGTTACGGTTACTTCAGAACCGGGGGCACCCGAGGCGGAAATCGTATCCGCGCTGGTGGTCAACACCAGTGACGAAACCAAGGCGGTCGGAGTCGGGGTCGTGGTCGGCTGATTGGTAATAGCCCCGGGACTGCCACCGCCACCGCCACAAGCACTAAGTAACAACGTAAACAGGGCCAGAAGGCAGCCGATCCAGTACCTGGATGAATATGATTTCGCAAGTGGTTTCATGATGTTTTAATAGAAAATAAAAATTAATTCCGCTTCAACGGGTTGCCAAACGATCCGACAACACTTTCGGTGTAATAAATACTAACAGCTCTGTTTTGGCGTCAGATTTGGCGGTGTTTTTAAACAAATTGCCAACTACTGGCAAATTTCCGAAGAAAGGTACCTGATTCACGGTTGACTTTTCATTCTGTTCAAAAATCCCGCCCAATACCACGGTTCCTCCATTGTCTACTAAAACCTGGGTTTTCACATGTTTCGTATTAATCCCGAATCCGGCGCGGGTAGCGCGTCCAACTGAATCGTTGGTCACGTCCACATCCAGAATCACATTGCCATCGGGCGTAATTTGCGGCGTCACTTCCAGTCGCAAACTGGCCTTGCGGAAGAAAATTGAGGTGGCACCGCTGGAGGTGGATACTTCATAGGGCAGTTCTTCACCCTGTTCAATCACAGCCTGAACCTTGTCTGCGGTCACTACGCGCGGGCTGGAAATTACTTTGCCTTTGTCGTCGGCTTCCAGCGCAGACAATTCCAGATTCAGAAAGCGGTTGGCCGCTGCATTAAACAGGCTGATGCCGATCGACGGGGCATTTGCGGCAGCGGGCAAGCTCAAAAACTGGCTATTGTTGAAACTGGTTTCAGTACGTGCCACCTGGCCGGTACCTTCACCAGCCCCGGTAATATTACCCGACACCAATACCCGGTTGGCACCACTGATCTGATAACCAGCATCGCCGCCTTTGCGATTGCGGTCGTCATTGAAGCCCAGTTTGGCACCCAGATTTTTGCTGAAGGTGTCATTCGCGATGACGATCCGGGCCTCAATTAATACCTGGCGCGACGCCACGTCAGTACGCTGGATCAGCTTGCGGATGTCTTCCAGCTTGGAGGCGATATCGGTAACGAATAATTGATTGGTGCGAGGTTCGATAATGGCCGAGCCGCGCTTTGACAAAATCCGGTTTTTTGAATCACCGCCACTGCTGCTGCCTGTGCCATCAAGGCCAAATACCAGTTTGAAGGATTCGGCTTTTTGGTAATTGAGTTGGAAAATCTCTGACTTGAGTGGTTCCAGATCGGCGATTTGCGCACGCTGTTCAAGTTCGAGTTTTTCCTTGGTCAGCAATTCATCTTTGGGCGCAATCCATAATACGGTGCCGTTTTTGCGCATATCCAGGCCACGCGCCTGCATCACGATATCGAGCGCCTGATCCCAGGGCACATCTTTCAGACGCAGTGTCACGGTACCGCCAACGGTATCGCTGGTAATAATATTGAGACCGGAGAACTCGGCAATCACTTGCAATACTGAACGCACATCAATGCTCTGGAAGCTCAGGGTCAGTTTGTCGCCACGATAGCCCTGCGTGCCCTGCACCAGTTTGTTGACATCTTCCTTGATCGGTTTGACCTCAATCACCAATTGGGTATCGCTCTGGTAGACACTGTGCTCCCACAGACCTTTGGGTTCAATCACCATTTGCACATTGTCGCCCTGCGACGAAGTGGTAACCACCTGCACCGGCGTACCAAAATCAGCTACTTCGAGTTTGCGGCGCAAGATATCGGGCAAGCTGGTCTTGAGGAAATCAACAATCACTTTATTGCCTTGTTGACGCACGTCCACTGCGATCTGGTTGTTGGGCAAATCGATGACAATGCGTCCTTCGCCTGCCTGACCACGACGAAAATCAATATCACGCAACGCCTGTTTGCTGATCACCGGACGAGGGGCGGACACATTGGGTTTGGCACTGGAAACCGTAATTTCAGCCGTTTTATTGGCCGGCAAGCCCGACGCATCCACTGCGGTTGCCACCCCACCGGAACCGTCGATAGTGATGACCATGGCTTTGCCATCAATGGCAGTAGCGTAATTGAGGTTGCGTTTGAGATTAAACACCAGGCGCGAACGGCTACCGGCCTGTACCACATTGACATTGCGCACATCGCCCAGGCTGATTTCCTGACTGTTTTTACCTGTTGCATTGATGGTATCGGCAAAATCGAGAGCAATCCGTGCCGGATTGCTGACCGAAAAACCCAGCGGCGGCTTGGTCAGCGGATTTTTCATGCCAACCTTGATGATGATGTTCGAGCCCTGCTGATTGGCAACAATCGATTCAATTGCATTTTCTTCTGCATGCGCCATCCCCGCAGCCAATGAGCACAGGCCAATTAGCGCCAGCAGTCGCAAAACCGGCTCTATCATGCCGCGCATCAGTCCGGCTGTCTTATCTTGTCTACTTGCGATCATTTTTCGTCTCCTGCAACTCAAGTTTGGCTTCATGTTCAACATTATCGCCTGTAGCATCCTGAACAATCTCACTGATACTGACTTCGCTCTCCGTAATTTTGGTGATCTTGCCGTGATTTTGTCCAACGTAATTTCCCACTTTAACCTGATACACGTTTTTATCCACTTGTATCAGCGCCACAAATACCCCTTTTTTCTCCAAAAAGCCGACCATTTTAAGCGTATCCAGCGGATAGCTCTCCAGATATTCCCGAACCCGGTTTTCGTCAACGACAGGCCCCTTCTTGGTGCTTTCCTTTAGTCTGGCAATCGCACCAAGCAATTTATTCGAGTTAAATGGATCGACTTCAGACTTGTTCACATAGCCAAACGGAATAAACTTTTTGGGTTCCGACAAGGGCTGCACTTGTGGCCGCACTTCGGCTTTGGTGGTTTCCATCCACTGCCGGACTTCATTCACGCTGGCGTCGCCGCAAGCACTTAACATCAGCAATAGCACCAGTGATCCGGCCAGTGATCCGGTACGGCCCAGCGTTTTAAGCCACGTCATTTCTTCGCTCCCTTTTTCTTGTCAGCCGCCGCTTTCCGGGTTTCTGCGACTTCATCTGCATCCAGGTAGCGGAAGGTTTTGGCAGTGGCATTGAGCTGCAGCCCACCGCCTTCCTTGGCAGTGGTCAATTCCAGACTGTTGAGCGTCACAATACGCGACAAATTCGCAATATCACCAGTAAATGCACCGATATCGTGATAACTGCCGCTAACCTTGATTTCAATCGGCAATTCGGAGTAATAATCCTTTACGACTGCCGAGCCGGGTTTGATCAAATCGATATGCAAGCCACGTCCGACCCCGGCAGTGTTAATATCCGACAACAGATTTTCAATTTGCGCCTTACCCGGCAATTGCTTTTCCAGCGATGTGACATAGGCATTGACTTGCTTCTTTTGCGCGCGCAAAGCCTCCAGATTCACCGCCTGTTGAATTTTCACGCGGTATTCATCTTTCAGCTTTACTTCCTGTGCTTCACCCCTTTCCTGATCGGCCAATTGTTCCGACCAGTAAAAAGCCCAGCCCGCACCAACCACCACGACCAGCGCCAAAAATGCCAGCAGTGTTTTCGGCACCACCGGCCACTGACCAGGATGCCTGCCTTTCAAGCCGCGAAATTGCTCGGCGATGGACTCGCCCATAATGTTTAAATTTGCCATAGCCTGCGTTCCCTTATTTTTTGAGCGAGCTGGCCACTGCGCTCGCTGCTGCACCGGACCCTGCGGATGGAGCCGCAGGGCCACTGGCAGCCGATGCCGGGGCTGCGCCGGGCGCACCTGCTGCCGCCCCCGGGGTTCCGGGCTTGCCATTGTTTTCGGATGGCTTGTCTTTGTCACGCGGACGTTTGATGCCGACATTGATCGTGAAATCGTAGACACTGCGGGCCGCTTTACCAGCCCCCAAATTGACGGCACTACTGACGACCAGCTCCGGGCGCTCCAGCCATTGTGAATTATTGCCGAAATTGCGCAACAGATCGGAAACCCGCTCGGTTGACTGGGCATAGCCCTGCATCACGATACGTTGGCCTTCCTGCTTGAAGCTACGGAAGTGAACCCCATCGGGTGTTTGTTTGACCAGTTCATCCATCAGATAAACAGGCTGGTTACGATCCCCCTGCAAATCCTCCACCGCCTGCTGACGTGCTTTCAAGCCTTCAATGTCCTGCTTCAGACTGGCGATTTCCTTGATTTTTTCATCCAGCGCCTTATTTTCGATTTCCAGCAAGGAATTGCGTTGATTTTGAATGCCGATCCGGGTAGCAAAAAAACCGCCGACAACCAGTACGATAACTGCCCCGATTGCCGCAAACATCACACACAAGGCAACAAACGCCTTTTTATTTTGTTTGCGCTTTTCTTCCCGGTGCGGTAACAGGTTAATTCTGATCATACGGTAAACCTCCGCAAAGCCAGGCCGCATGCCACCAGATAGGCAGGGGCTTCGTTCCGCAAAGCTTTTTCACGGACGTTGGGTGATATGTGCATGCCTTTGAACGGACTGACCACCGAGGTGGATGTTTGCGTTTTGCTGGCGACAATGTCGAGCAGCCCGGGAATGATGGCACAACCACCCGCCAGAAATAACTGATCGACATGGGTATGCACGGTGGAGGTATAGAAAAATTGAATGGCGCGCGACACTTCAAGTGCTGCGTTTTCCAGAAAAGGGGTCAGGATGTCTTGTTCAAAGCCTTCGGGCAAATCGCCCGCCCGTTTTTTGGCATCGGCTTCTTCAAACGACATGCCGTAGGAGCGCACGATGTCTTGCGTCAGTTGATTGCCGCCGAAGGGTTGCTCACGCTCGTAAATGGTTTCGCCATCGAGAATCATCGAAATATGGGTGACCTGGGCACCAATCTGAAACAGGGCAAAAATCTGGCCCTTGCCCGCGCCCGGCATTTGATTGGTAATGCGTTCAATCGCGGCACGGGCGGCATACGATTCGATATCCATCACCAGCGCCTTCAGGCCGGCGGCTTCCGCAATCGCAACCCGGTCTTCGACTTTTTCGCGCCGCGCCGCTGCCAGCATCACATCCATATCGTCGGGGGAATTCGGGGCCGGGCCAATTACGTCGAAATCGAGGCTGACTTCGTCCAGTGCAAAGGGAATATATTGGCTGGCTTCCGATTCAACCTGCATTTCGAGTTGATCTTCGTTCAAACCAGCGGGGAGAATGATTTTTTTGGTGATGACTGAAGCCGGTGGCATGCCCATTGCAACATGCTTGATGCGGGTACCGCTCTTTTTCCAGACCCGGCGTACTGCTTCGGAGACTTGATCAATGTTTTCGATATTGCCATCGACCACCGCGCCACGCGGCAAGGGTTCAGAGGCATAGCGCTCCAGTCGCACCTCACCTTTACCCGCCTCGGCCAATTCGACCAGCCGTACGCCCGAGGTACTAATGTCCAGACCGACCAGCGGCGGACTCTTACTACCGAGCAATGATGCTAATGTCAGACTCAAGGGCAAATCTCCAGAAATTCCACTTTCCCAACATTATTTGACCCACGGCACTTTTATTCTGCAAAACACCGGAATTTCATTGTATTTGGGAAAAAATCGTTTAGAAACCTATATTTAGGCGACTTTTATGCAATAGTACATTAAATCGTAGCAATAAGCGCCGCATTCTGTAAAGGTATTTCGTTCGGGCAGCGCAGCAATCTGTTGCCAAAATCCTACGCGCAAGAACAGGAAAATGATAAATCACCGCGCTTTTATAACCGCCTGCCAGCCTGGACGCCTGAATGCGCCATGGGGCTTACCCGCTTTCGTTTCGTGCTTTATAATGAAAGCTGACCATGGCTT
>JBDLSU010000298.1:0-3118 GCA_039799405.1 Pseudomonadota bacterium
GCCATCCTTGCTCCGGGGTTGCTTTGTGGTATAATTTTGCTCCCCTGATTTTCCCGGGGGAAACGCATGTTATTGTTTTTGACGAACAACATCATCAGGCACCCAATGACTTCTTATGTAACAATCCGGCGGGTGGGCTGGCAATGGCTGTTCATAAAACCCACCGCCAAGAGAACTATGCACGATTTGATCGAATCAGCCAAAACTACGCTTAATGACATCCAGGGCAAAAAGCAATTGCCATTTTCGGTGTATTCCTCCATCAAAGAACAACGCATACTAAATGCGCCCATCACCAAACCCTTATTGATTCTGGTGTTGGCGGGCGTAAAACAGCTCGGTAAAGACAATGAAATAGTCTGCTCCAGCGGCACCTTTCTGTTCCTGTCGAATAGCCCGACTATCGATATGAGAAACATCCCGGATGACAATGATGAATATTGCGCGATTTTGATTGATTTTGAATACAGCGATTTCAATCAATTCAAACAACTGGATCAGCTCAGTCAACCAGCCCAATCAACCCCGGCCCGGCGTAATCAGGGGAATAAATTTTTCCAGGGCGAGATCGATATGCTCCTGAAAAAGACCTTGCAGCAGTATATTGAATGGTCGGCCTTTGCGCCGCCAGCCGCATGGCATTTCCGCAAGCAGGAGTTGTTGCAGCTTCTGTATCAGAGCGGCCATGAAGAAGTCAGCAACATTGCCGAGCACCCCAGTCTGAGCCACCAGTTGCATAACATTATCAGTGACGATATTTCGGGTGACTGGGGCGTGGACCGGCTGGCAGCCAAACTGGCGATCAGTGAATCGACCTTGCGCCGCAAACTCATTGCCGAGGGCAATAATATCCTGGACATCATGAACCGCACCAAGCTGGGCCATGCCCTGCATCTGGTGCAAACCACCATGGAGCCGATAGGTCGCATTGCTGATCGTTGCGGTTATCAATCCCAGTCGCGCTTTACCAATAAATTCAAGCAGCAGTTTGGCATTACCCCGACTGAACTCAGGAAGACCCGGATGCATGATTAAGCATATTGCCTGCAGCATGGGGCAGAACAAACGGGGTAGCTCAACTGATCAACAACAAACGCGCAGGCTGATCCGGCATGGTCTCCGGCGCCCGGTGAATGCAGGGTGGCACCGGGCAAGCCGGGTATTCGATGGCGATGCGCCACAGATTGCCCAGGCCAAATGAAAATGGCTGCGCATCGGGCGCGGGTGCGTAGTGCAGGTCGTAGCAGTTTTCGTGCAGAAATGCCAGAAAACCGGGGCCTTCTTTACCACCATATTCTTGTAACAGCGCGGCGCGGGTGGCGGGTAGGTCGATCTTCTTTTGCGCCTGATCGTTGCGCAGCCCTTCGGATGCGGCCTGGGTGTAGGCGCACAGCCAGGTTTCGGCCGCTACCGGGGCGCTATCGACATGAAACGAATAGACATCGGTGGCGATGATGGCGCTGGCATCGTCACGCGCATAGGCGTGGATGCAATCGAGGCTGGGCTCCATACCATGCTGGCGTAGCAGCGCCAGATCTTGCTGCAAAATTACGCTGGCGATCCGGCCTTGTTCGCTCAGGTGCAGGCTTTGCAGTTGTTCCGCTTCGATGCTGTCGAAACTGTAGCTGCCTTCGCTTGCTTGTTGCGCTTGCAGGGCCGCTACCACTTCGTCAAAGTCGCCGGGTAAATCACGCAGCCAGCAAATCGCGTTCACGCCATCCTGAAACGGCGTTGCCGCCAGTTCGGCAAAGCTGTGTACCACCTTGATGCGCTCATAGCCGGGCGGTGGGGTAAACCTGTGCATGGCAGCCTGCTGCCGGGGCGGGCTTACTTGCATTGTTGTACCAGCGCCTGCAACTGCTTGATCGGGATACTGCTGGCAGCGCGCGCATATCTGGCCTGACTGATCAGGCGCAAGCATTCCAGCGCGGCGGCTTTGGCGGCTTGTTCCGGCATCTGCTGCTTCAGCCGCATGGCGTAGCCGTCCGGGCCTTCATACGCCTCCTTCGGCCAGCCGCGTTTGGCCAACTGCTGGCACAGGCGCGCATACAAGCGTTGCATTGGATCGATCCGGGTTTTTTGCCAGTACAGCGGCATCAGCAATACCAGGGAGAGCAGCAGGCAAATGCCCAGCATCAGCATCGCCAGATGGCTCCAGTTGATATTCGGCATACCCAGTTTGCTTAACAGATCGCGCTGGCGCTTGGGGGTGTAATCGAGCACCCATTGGTTCCAGGCATTGTTGAGGGCAAACCAGTTATTGCGCAAGGGGGCCAGCCAGGATTGTTGGCTTTCGCTCAGGTTGATCAAGCCATCGCCAAACAAGTTGAGCGCATTGCCACGGCGCAGCGCGTTGGCCAGATTTTTTTCGACCCGTTCCGGTGCCACTGCGGCGGTGGGGTCAAAGCGCACCCAACCACGTTTGGCGATCCAGACTTCGGCCCAGGCGTGGGCGTCGGACTGGCGCACCAACATGAATTGATCGACCGGATTGATCTCGCCGCCCTGGTAGCCGGTGACCACGCGCGCCGGGTTGCCCATGGCGCGCATCAGTACCACAAAGGCGCTGGCGTAGTGTTCGCAAAAGCCGGCCCGGGTCTGGAATAAGAAATCATCCACCGCCTGTTCACCCAGCAAGGGCGGTTGCAGGGTGTAGCGAAACGGTTCGCGCCGGAACAGTTGCAGCACCGCATTGATTTGCTGCTGCGCGTCCGGCTGGCGCTGGCGCAATTGCGCGGCCCATTCCAGGCTTTTGGGGTTGAAATTGGGTGGCAGACGCAGCCAGTCGGCTTCCGGTACCTGATTGGCCTGGACCTGGTATTCGGGGTAAGAACTGACGCTGTAGCGAATGCGCTGTGAGATCGGGTTGCGCGTGACGATTTGCAATTCAGAATTCATGCCGACCTGATTATTTTCCAGATTCGGCATGTCGCGCACCAGATCCAGCGCAAACAACCAGCGCTGCCCGCTTGGTTCCATGGTGACGCTGTGTTTGACCGGTTTGCCACCAATGTTGATGCTGATCTGGGTGGGGTAGGCAGCGGCACGCCAGGTGCGGCCATCGTAATGGCTCAAGACCGGGCCGCGCCAGTACAGCATGGCGGGTGGTGGTGGCTTG
>JBDLSU010000299.1:0-2736 GCA_039799405.1 Pseudomonadota bacterium
GCTTTGAAAAACTCAGTCAGTCGCTGGCGGCGGTGACCGAGGGGACTACCCGGATCCGGGATCTGGTACGCGATTTGCGCACTTTTTCCCGGCTTGATATGGCTGACTGGGTGGTGGCACCAATTGCCGAGAGCTTGCGTGCCACCGTCAATCTGGTGCGCACCCAGTATGCGGCGGATATCCGGATCGAGTTGCAACTCGATGCCAATCCTGATCTGTTATGCTGGCCTGCGCAATTGAATCAGGTGTTCATGAATCTGGTGGTCAACGCCTGCCAGGCCATGATGGGCCGCTCGCCGCAGCAGCGCCTCAACCGACCGGGCGTTTTGACCATTGCCAGCCGGATCGAGGGGGAATTTTTGCTGCTCGAATTTTCCGACAATGGCCCCGGCATTGCGCCGGAAATTATCGAGCGCATTTTCGATCCGTTTTTTACCACCAAAACCGTGGGCGAGGGCATGGGCATGGGGCTGTCGATTTCACACGGCATCATCGAAAAACACCAGGGCTCCATTACGGTTCAATCAACCCTGGGGCAGGGGACTTGCTTCATTGTGCGCTTGCCTTTGGCAAAAGCGGATCCGGGCGATAAAATTAAGTAATTTCGCGTATCATCTGCTGCAGCATCAAAAAATAGCTTCCTGATCCAACCCTAAACCCTCAACCCTCAACCCTTAACCCTAGCCAGCAAGGAGTCATGATGGAAATGACAAAAAATGCCATCAATTGGTTTGAAATTCCGGTGGCCGATTTTGCCCGGGCCAAAGCCTTTTACAGCCGCATTTTTGATTATGAGATGCCGGAAATCCAGATGGGGGCCAATACCATGGGATTTTTACCGCATGAACAGGGCCAGGGCGTGGGTGGCGCAATTGTGCATGGTGAAGGCTATGTGCCAAGCCAGCAGGGGACGCTGGTGTATTTGGCGGCAGGCAATGATTTGAGCAAGGTATTGGGCCGGGTTGAAGTGGCGGGCGGCAATATTGTTCAGGGTAAAACATTGGTTGCCCCCAATCTGGGATTTTATGCGCTGTTTGTCGATTCGGAAGGCAACCGCATGGCCTTGCATTCACCAAATTAAGCCGGGCCGGGTGCGGATCACATCGGCATAATCGATTCGGCATAATCGGACAAGTCCGCCAAAATCGCCTGGCCGCGCTCATCGGCTTGGAGCGATAGCTGTTCCACCTCAGCAATCCAGTCATCAATCCCTTTCACGCCGCCCGCGCCTTCCAGCAAGCGCGCGGCGCACCATTGCTGCCATTGCTCTTGCTCGTTTTCATTCAAAGTATCGGGAAAATTGCGCGCCCGGTAGCGCAATACCAGATCAAACAGGCGCGCATCTTCAAAACGTGGCGACTTTTTCGCCAATTGCCCGGGGGGCAGGGCGCGTAAATCGGTCAGCAGTTTGCGGTCGGTATTTTTCAAAAAACCGCCATACAAATCTTCTTCCACCACGGGCGTTTCGGCCTGTTCCGGTGCCGCAAACACCTGGTTCCAGATCGCTTCTTGCGTCAACAATCGCTGCTGGGTTAATTTTGCCGCGATGTCGGCATGCGCGTGCGATTGCGCCACATCAATCTGCCAGCGCGCCGCTTGTTCGGCATTCAGGGTTTTCAGATTGCTGATCACAATCGGCGAACGATTCAAATGAATGGTTTTGATTGGCAAACGCGTTACGCCTTCGGGCAGATCGCTACTGGCGGTGAACATGCGCTGGCGAATCGTCGCCGCATCGAGCGTGAATAATTCAGTCGGGTCGTAGCGGCAATCCCAGACGATGACTTCATTTTTATTGCGCGGGTGTTGCGCCAGCGGCCATACCAGTGCCAGGCAACCATGCTGGGTCGGGAACATGCCCGATACGTGTAATACCGGTTTGCGTTCATGCAGCGCCAGGTGCAAGCCCAGTTCTTGTGCCACTTTGTCTTTTTTGTGCAGATCGAAGCAAAAATCAAACAAACGCGGTTGCAACTGGCGGATCAGGCGCGCCAGCGCAATGGTGGCGCGCACGTCGGACAGCGCATCATGCGCGCTCTCGTGGCCGATACCGTTGGCGGCGCACAAGTGTTCCAGCCGGAAACTGGGTTGACCGTCATCGCGCAACGGCCATTGGATGCCATCCGGGCGCAAGGCGTGCGCGGTGCGTACCAGATCGAGAATATCCCAGCGCCCGCACTGGTTTTGCCATTCGCGCGCATACGGGTCGATCAGGTTGCGCCAAAACATGAAGCGGGTAATTTCATCATCAAAACGAATCGTGTTGTAACCGACCCCGATGGTGCCATTGGCGCTGAAAGCTTGTTCAATCTGCGCCGCAAACTGGTGTTCCGGTACGCCTTGCTCCAAACATTGCTGCGGTGTGATGCCGGTAATCAGGCAGGCTTGCGGCTCCGGTAAAAAGTCGGGCGCGGGCTGGCAAAACAGCATGATTTCCTGGCCGATTTCATTCAACTCGGCATCGGTGCGGATCGCGGCAAACTGGGCCGGGCGGTCGCGCCGGGTATTGGCACCGAAGGTTTCATAGTCGTGCCACAGAAAAGTATGGGATGCTGGAGAGGCCATGGCGCTGGAAAATATTTTATCAAGCCCGCATTGTGCCATGATTGCGCCACCGGGATACCATCCCAAGGCTTTAGTTTCGGTGTTTCTTGTCGTTAATGTTGGCAACCCACGCCTTTGTCACCCCTAATTGATCGCCTTTCAGGAGCCTGCCATGTCGATTCCCGTTTCCGG
>JBDLSU010000300.1:0-4019 GCA_039799405.1 Pseudomonadota bacterium
ACGCAAATACAGCCGCACAAAGGTTTGCTTGTCGCCATGGTTGATGGCGTTCATCAGCAGGTTATAAATGATGCGCTTGAGCAGCCAGGCGTTGCTCATCACCTTGTAAGGGGCATCATCCACCGTTAAATGAATGTTGCGCTCGATGGCGATGGGGGCCAGGTACAGTTGAAAATAATCGCCCAGCTTGCCCATGTCGATAATTTCATCGTTCGCGGTTTTGAGTTGGGTGACGATTTGCGACATCACCACCACTTCCCGCATCAAATCATCCAGCTCGGTCAAGCCGTTTTTGATATGGCGTGCGGCTTGATGCACTTCGGCGATGTCGCTGCTAGCCAAAATGGAAGTGGCGATGGTGTTCACCGCCCGGACGGGGCCAAGCATATCGTGGGTAGCTTGGCGCAGATCGGCATTGCGTTCTTTGATATTGGCGTCAATTTCGGCTTGCCGCTCCAGCGCACCGCGTTCGCGTTCGGCGGCTTCTTTTTGTTCTGTGGTGGTGATGATGTCGTGGGTGATGGGTTTGATCACCTTGATTAATGCGACCAAGCCAAAAATTAAATAAGGAGTGCCTCCAAAATCTGGCCCAAAAGCCCAGCGAAGGACAGTTGCGACTACTATTGAAAGGCCGCATGCTAGGTAAACCATTTTTTTATGGTTCAATGAAAGGTCTTCAATAAACCGATTTTTTCTAAAAAAACCCAAGATGCCAAAAACAGGCCAACTTGCAGCCAATTCGCCTTGCTGATTTTTCCCCCACCAAATGAGTCGAATTATTTTCAGGAGCACAATAGCATCGGCGAGCACGAAAAATAAATAGTCGGATTGGCCAATTTGTTGCATGAACAAGCCAAGTGGTGCCAGCAACACATCGTAAAAGCAAATTTCTTCCAGGTCATGAACCATCGGTGAATCACCAATTCGGCGTACTAAACACAGCAAAATCAAAGCACACAAAAAAGCCAAGGTGTAATAACCCAGCGCAGTCTCTGGAACGCGTAACAATTTGCCTGCTATTTTCTCGGTAATCAAAAACAATATCGCTGCAATGGTTCGCAGTTGGATTTCCAATGAAAATAACTTCTTATAGCTTGGCGTGGTCATTTATGCCTCTTTATTCAAATTCAACTTTGCTACATATCATTTTGGTGGCGGACGCGGCCCATCCCCCGCATTTTGCCCAACCTCAACATTGGTTGTGCTGGCTTCCAGCGTGAACCTGCTTGGTGGTCGTGATCCGCCACCGTCATTTTGCCCAACTTCAACATCAGTGGTGCTTGGCTCCAGCGAAAGTTTTTTTGGTGGTATTGGCCCACCATCTGCGCCTTGCCCAACCGTCAAACCCGTGCCATCCAGCACGCCATCGTGTTGCACCGCCAACACACCCAAATCAAACGTCAGTGTCATTTCAAACATGGTCATTTCCTTATCATTGCCAGAGGGAGAAAGGGAGTATACCAAGCAGCTTGCTCACCGACAACATGAAATTTCATGCAATCAATTCGACCATTGCGCAACCATGTAACTTGATCTGAAATGCAATGTCGCTTAGTATAGTGCACAGTGTACATCAACGCTAGTGACGCAAACCACTAGCGAGATGGTATAAAAAATTCAAAAACAAAATTTAATCATGCTCTGTTATTTCTTAAAAGGTACGTTTTATGAAGCAAAAAATCCTGGTTGTGGACGATGATCCCTATGCAGTTGCGGGCGTGGTTACCGCTTTACGCAGTAAATATGACGTTGTTTCGGCCAAAAACCCGGCTGACATGGAAGAAAAATTAAAAAATAATACATTTGCCTTGGTAATCCTTGATCTGGATTTCAAGAAACGGGGCAATGGACTGGATCACCTGGCTTCGATCCAGGAGCGCGGCAACATTGTACTGGTACTTACCAACGAATTTGACCAAGCCAGTATCAACACCTGTTTGCGCGCACAGGTAGCCGGATACGTGCTAAAAGACAGTAAACATGATCTGGTAGCCAAAGTAAACGGCGCAGTGTTGGGTCAAAACGTCACTGATACCGCTTTGCTGGCAGATTTCGCCAATGAAAAGCGCTTACCCAAGTTTGGTTGGCAGGAAGTAAAGCTGATCGACTACATTTTCGCATCCCCCTTTGCAACCGAAACACAGTATGCCAATTGGATGGGGTTGGCGGCGGGAACGATTGGCAATAAGTTCAGTTCACTGTATGCAAAGCTGGGCGTTCACAGCAAACATGAATTGTTGGCCGAACTGAAACGCCTTGGGCATCGGCCACGTGAAGTGGATGTGCGGAGCGCAGCAGAGCAGAAGGCGGCCGCCGCAACACCGCCGGCACCAGACCTGCCGTAAGCAATTTAACTTACTACTTTAAAAATACCTGTTCCTATTGGTTTGCGCTATCCACATTTCGCAATCGCCCTTGCTTGCTCGCCCCCCAGGCTGGGGGATTCTGGCATCGGGGGCACAATCCAGTAAAGAATTCATTAAACACGCCAATTGAGGAAGCAAAAGCCGGAAACCAGTTTGGGACGTGAGCAATTGGTGCAAACCATGTGCCAGCTCGGCCAACTGGATGCCAATGCCCAAACCGTGCTGGCGGCAGCGATTGCTGATGTGCATCGGCAGTTTGTGGCGAAGCAGCAGGGTGATGCGGGGAAAGCGACGCAACTGGATGACTAAATATCTAGCAGATGTGCATTAAGTCATTGCACATCAAATCAACAAATCAAGCAAAAAGTGGCTACTTGCTTGACCGTTTGCAAACCATACGGTATCTTGATCAACCTTCGCGCATGCTACTTGGGCGCTTCGCGGAGCAATCAATATGCCCAAGGACTTTTGGAGATAAATATGTTAGAAAAAACACAAGAAGCAGTGTCGATTTTGGGAAAAAGCGTTGGCCGCGTTATCACCAAGGAAGAAACCGAACAGGTTGGTGGTGGCCGGTGGTGGCACCGCACTGAGCAAACTATCCATAATGATGATGGGCCGATCGTGATGGAGCCTGATCCGGTGGAAATTTGGGTTTACTAAGTAGCAGCTTCATCAGCAAATCAAACGGGGTTGCCAGTTGTGCAAGGTTGGCATCCCCAACCCAATTTGTTTTTCTAATGCCAATGCCACCCAACGGTGTCAAGTAACAACATTCTATTTTATGTCAATCCCAATCATATCAATTTTTGCCAAAATTACATTAATCGTCCTCGCAACGCTTCCAGCCCTTGCGAATGCGAATCAGCCATGCGACATTGAAACCACGAAAAAGTCTTACTTGCAACTCGACACAAATGACCGTGAGGTGCGCCGCGAATTTGTTCGCAATCTTGAAGCATTGTCACAGGCGGCAAAAGATCGTGGAACAGAAATTTCAGATCAGGAGATGATAACAATCTTGAGACCATTACGGGATACGGACAAGAAAAACCAAGCACTACTTGAGGAAATCGTATCGACTTGTGGTTGGCCTACCTATGAAAAATGGGGTGCGACGGCGGTTTATGCAGCCGTAACGGTGGCATTGCATTCACCCCAACCTATTAGAAAAAAATACTTCCCCAATGTGGAGCATGGTTATAAACGGGGCGATGTGGCAGTGCAGGAGTATGCGCAGTATGTTGACAAATTATTAACTGGCGAGAACAAGCCGCAACGATACGGTACGCAACGCTCAAAGTTCAAAGATCAGCCAGAACAAATAAAACCGGTGGAAGACCCTGCACACCTCAATGATCGGCGTCAGGCAATCGGACTCAAGCCATTGGGTGATTTCCCCATGCCATCCAATTGGCCCAGTTCACAACCGCAATCCGCATCCAAAGCAGATAGCGCGGCAGCACCACAAGCGACCAACACAAAATGAAGGTTTTAATCTTATCCAGCCAGCGCGATAAAGACGCACAAATAGTCAAACGGGGACTGGCCCGCCTGGGTTGTACCGCAACGATTCTTGACTGGGAACATTTCCCGGCCCAACAGCAAAGTAGCCTGGAAATCTCGGCAGATGCGCCAATTCAACTTTCCTTT
>JBDLSU010000301.1:0-2974 GCA_039799405.1 Pseudomonadota bacterium
TGTCCGGCATGTCAACCGACGAACTTGAACGTGCGCTGGCCAGTGAACTGGAATAGCAGTAACTACATGGCATGGCCGATACATGGCAAATAAATCAGGAGAGAAACATGTCCGCTTCAGGGCCATCACAAGATACACGGGTGTTGCTGGAAAATGCTGTGAAGAAAATCCGGGAGTTAAAGCGTGAATTACAGGAATCCATGGAGAAGCGCCCGGAGCCGATTGCCCTGATCGGCATCGGTTGCCGCTTCCCCGGCGGTGCCAATGGCGCACCAGCATTCTGGAACCTGTTGCAACAAGGGCAGTGTGCCATCGGCGAAGTACCAGCCGAGCGCTGGAATGTGGATCATTATCTGGATCGCGATCCCGATGTTGCCGGCCGCATGTACACCGCAGCCGGGGCTTTCATCAATGATTGTGACCAGTTTGACGCTGAGTTTTTTGGCATCACGCCGCGCGAAGCACAAGCCATGGATCCGCAACACCGCTTGCTGCTGGAAGTCTGTTACGAAAGTCTGGAAGACGCCGGGCTGGAAGCCGAAAGCCTGGCCGAAACCCGCACGGCCGTGATCGTCGGCATTGGTTCGGATGACTATTCGCGTTTTTCCACCGCCTCCTCCGATGGCAGCATGATCGATGCCTACACCTCGCTTGGCACCGCACGCAGTATCGGGGTCGGCCGCATCGCCTACGTTCTGGGTTTGCAGGGGCCGGTACTGCAGCTCGATACCTCTTGCTCGTCGTCACTGCTGGCGGTGCATCTGGCATGCCAGAACCTGCGCAACCACGAATCGGATCTGGCGCTCGCCGGGGGCGTCAATCTGATGCTGACGCCGGAGTTATCCATCAGTTTTTCCAAGTTGCGCGCACTCTCGCCCACTGGCCTGTGCCGTACCTTTGATGAAAAAGCCGATGGCTATGTGCGCGGCGAAGGCTGTGGTGTGGTCGTTCTCAAGCGCCTTTCCGACGCCATCGCCGCTGGCGACAATATTATTGCGGTCATCAAGGGCTCGGCCGCCAACCATGACGGCAAGAGTAATGGCATGACGGCCCCCAACGGCCTGGCCCAGGAAAAGGTCATCAAGGCAGCACTTGAGAATGCCGGCATACAAGCCTCCCAGGTAGACTACGTCGAAGCTCATGGCACCGGCACACCGCTGGGTGACCCGATTGAAGTGCTGTCGCTGGGCCGGGTCTATGGCCCCGGCCACCAGCCACAGCAGCCGCTGTATGTAGGGTCGGTCAAGGCCAATATCGGCCATCTGGAAGCCGGTGCGGGAATCGCCGCCCTGATCAAGGCGGCACTGATGGTGCGTCATGGCACCATTGTGCCGCATGTCAATTTCAGCGTGCCCAATCCGCATATTCCATGGGGCCGTCTGCCGATCAAGGTTGCCACCAACCTGATGCCATGGCCAACCGGCAGCGATAGCCGCCACGCCGCCATCAGTGCCTTCGGCATGAGTGGCACCAATGTGCATATGGTGCTGGAAAACGCCCCCTTGCCGCAACAGCCCACCGCATCGCTGACCGCACCAGGCAACACTGACAGCGCCCCGGCCGCGCCCCCGCGCGAAAGCCATTTGCTGCTGCTATCGGCCAAATCGCTGCCCTCGCTCAGGCAACTGGCGGCGCGCTATCAGGACTGGCTGGCCCGTCCTGATGCAGACTGGGAAGCCATTTGCGCCAGTACCAATATCACCCGGGCCAAATACCGTTTCCGCGCGGCTCTGGTTGCCAACGGCAAGGACGATGCGATTGCGCGTGCCGCCCTGATTGCCAGCAGCGATTTTGCGCCGCAGGCCAGCAAGGCAAGCCGCAAGAAAGTGGCCCTGCTGTTCACCGGCCAGGGATCGCAATACCCCGGCATGGGACAGGCGCTATACCAGCACTCGAAGGTGTTCCGGGAACACTTTGACCAATGCATGAGCCTGATCGACAGCCATCTGCCACAACCATTGCGCGATGTGATCTGGCCGGCTGGCAGCGATAGCCCGCTAAACCAGACCCTGTACACCCAGCCCGCACTGTTTGCGCTGGAAGTGTCACTGGCGCGGCTCTGGATGGCATGGGGCGTGCGCCCGGCCCTGGTGCTGGGACACAGCGTGGGCGAATTTGCCGCCGCCTGCATCGCGGGCGTATTTTCGCTGGAAGATGGTGTCAAGCTGATCTGCGCCCGGGCACGCCTGATGTATGCCCTGCCGGCTGGCGGCAAAATGTGTGCAGTGCAAGCCGCGCCGGAAACGGTGCTGGCGCGGCTGCCGCAGGGCGGACGGGTCGCCATGGGTGCAATCAATGGTGAACAACAGATCGTACTCTCCGGTGAAGCCGCAGCCATCGACGAAATCAGTGCCAGACTGACGGCAGAGGGCATCCGCGTGACCGCACTTGATGTGTCACACGCCTTCCACTCGCCGTTGATGCAGCCGATGCTGGCCGATTTCCGCGCCGTAGCACGCCAGGTGCGCTACAGCGCGCCATCGATGGATGTGGTATCCAACGTCAGCGGCACCATCGCTGGCCCCGAACTGATGGATCCCGAATACTGGGTCGGCCATGTCAGTGCCTGCGTGCAGTTTCATCAGGGTATCCGGGTGGCGCAGCAAGTGGGCTGCACCCACTTTATCGAAGTCGGCCCGAAACCGGTCTTGCTTGGCATGGCGCGCGACGTTATCGGCGAGCAGGCGGTATCCCTGCCCAGCCTGCGCCAGGGCAAGGGCGAATGGGACACCCTGCTCGCCAGTGTCGGTCTGGCCTTCGCTGGCGGCATGGATTTTGATTATGCCGCCCTGCATCAGGATCAGGCACAGTTGCGCGTCGCGCTGCCAAGTTATCCGTTTGAACACAAGCGCTACTGGCTCAGTGGCCCTACCGTCAGCCGTTACCGCAAACCCTCGCCGCTGACCCACAGCGTGCCGGGCGGACATCCGCTGGTAGGCCATCGCCTGTCCCTGCCGCTGACCAAGGTAGTACG
>JBDLSU010000302.1:0-4039 GCA_039799405.1 Pseudomonadota bacterium
TGGGCGTTACCACCACCAGCGGCAGCCTGAATAATACCCAGTTGGTTCGAGCCCAGGGCGATATCAATTTGAACCTGGCGACCAGCCTGGATAACAGCGGTGCCCCCAGCCTGATCCGCAGCCTGGGCAATATTACCCTGAGCAGCAATAACGCCGCCATCACCGTCAATAACGATGGTTCCATCGCCGCCAACGGTGCTTTGACATTGGGCAGCAATAGCCACCAGATCAGCAGCCTGAACAATAATGCCGGTGCGGTGTTACTGGGCAATACCTTCAGCAGCACCGGCACCAGCGTCACCAATGCCGGTACTGTGCAAGGCAATGCCGGTGTTACCGTGGTCGCCAGCGGCGCTTTGAACAATAGCGGCAATGTGCTTTCTACCGCCAGTGGCGGCAATGTCAACCTGACGCTCGGCAGCGTGAATAACACTGGCGTGCTGCAAGCCAGTAATAACCTGAGCCTGAACAGCACTGGCGCAGCCAGCAATAGCGGCTCGATCCTGACCCAGGATGCCGCCAGCCTTTTGAGCCTGCAAGCCAGCAGCCTGACTAATACAGGCGTGGTGCAAGCGGCCAATACCGCCAGCCTGGTGGCGTCCGCCAGCAATATCGACAACAGCGGCAGCATCCGCGCGGTGGGCGCACTGGATTTGACCGTGGCCACCGCCTTCAGCAATACCGGGGCCGATAGCCGGGTGCTTTCCAACGGCAATATCACCCTGGGCACCAGTGGCAGCAGTTTTAGCTTTAGCAATGCTGGTGGCATGGCAGCAGGGCAGGCGCTCACAATCGGCAGCAATGCCAACCCGGCCGCTAGCTTCAACAATAGCGCCAGTGCGGTGTTGCTGGGCAATACCGTGCAGTTGCAAGCCGGTAGTTTGACCAATGACGGCATCGTGCAGGGCAGTAACGGCGTTACCGTGGTTGCCACCGGTGCATTGAGCAATACCGGCACGGTACTCAGCACTGCCGCCGGGCAAGATGTTAGCTTCACCGTTGCCAGCCTCACCAATAGCGGCACCTTGCAGTCCAGCGGCGATTTGAGCGTGCAAAGCGCCGCCGCCATTGGCAATAGTGGCACCATCATCACCCAGGACGCCACTGGCAACCTGAGCCTGGCTGGTAGCAGCATCAATAACAGTGGTTTGCTGCGCGCTGCCAATAGCGCCAGCCTTACTGCCAACAGCGCCGCCATCGACAATACCGGCACCCTGGCAGCGCATGGTACCTTGAATGCCAGCGTAGCCACCGCGTTTAATAATACCGGCACGGCCAGCAAACTGGTCAGCGATGGCAATATCAGCGTAACGGGTCATAGCGGCAGCTTTGCCTTCAGCAATGACGGCGGCATTCAGTCGCTGCAAACCCTGCAACTGGGTAGCAGTGGCACCGCCTTGTCCAGCCTCAGCAATACGGCAACCGGCACTATTTTGGCGAATGTGTTCAATGGCTGGGCAGGTAGCAGCACCAATGCCGGTACTTTGCAAGCCAATGGCAGCTTTAATCTGACCGTAAGTGGGGCCTTGAATAACAGCGGCACCGTATTGGTGACCAATAGCGCCGCACCGCATGATTTGAACCTGACCCTGGGTAGCCTGACCAACACCGGCACCGTGCAATCGAGCGGTGGCATCCATATACAAAGCAACGGCGCAGTCAGCAATAGCGGCACCGTGCTGACCCAGGGCGCGAGCGACACCCTGTTTATTTCCGCCAGCAGCATCAACAACAGCGGCATGCTGGACGCGGCTAACAGCGCCAGTTTGACTGCTGGCAGTGCGGCGCTGGATAATACCGGCACCTTGCAAAGCACAGGCAGCTTTAGCATCAACGTGGCAAGCGGCTTCAATAATACCGGTGCGGGTGCCATACTGTTGAGCGGCGACACCCTGAGCATCAACAGCAACAACGCCACATTTGGCTTGACTAATGGCGGCACCGTGCAAGCCACTGGCAGCCTGAATATCGGTGCCAGCGGCCATCTCGCCACCCTGAATAACCAAAGCGGGGCCAAACTGGCCGGTAATACCCTCAGCCTGTTTGGTGGCAGCATCGACAATTCTGGCCGCATCCAGGCATTGGCAGGCAGCAGCGTAAATGCCGCCAGCTTCAGCAACCACGGTTCCAGTTCCATCTTTTTGGCCGCGACCGACAGCAGCGCCAGCACCATGACCCTGAGCGGTGCCCTCAGCAATGAAGGTGCCATGCACGGCAGTGGCGACTTTACCATTAGCGCCGCCAGCATCAATAACAGCGATACCGCTGGCTTGTCTTCGCTGACCAAACTCAATTTGAACAGCAGTGGCAATATCTCCAACGCTGGTGCTTTCTATGCCGGTGAACAACTCAATATCACCAGCAGCGGCAGCGTCACCAATAACGCCACCGTGTCGGCACCGCAAGGCACGTTTGATTCGGGCGGCACCATCAATGTCACTGCCAACAGCTTCACCAATAGCAGCACCATCAATGCCACTGGCAACATCACCATCAACGCTGCCACCATCCATAACGATGTGGCCGGTGGTGATACGCGCGAATGGTATCGTGATTCGACAGGCGGGGATAACCGTGACAGTACCAATGCCTATTACAGCTTCCCGGACAATTACGAAATTCAGTACTGGTCCAAAACCTGGGTTGACAAGCAGCGTTTCGCCGGTGGTACCCCTGCCTTCAAACCGCAAATTATCAGCAGCGGCACCCTGAACCTGCAAGGCTTCAGTAACGCCACCAATGTGGGCGGCGTATTGTCGGCCCCCACCATCAACCTTACCGGCACGGGTGGTGGTGCCAGCTTCACCAATAACGATTTGTCCTTGCAACAGCGCGATTATCGTCAAAGCTGGGAAATTTACACCCACTATATTGCGCTCGGGCCTGCTACTTATGACGACCATGTGCGTCGTAACGACAATGGCGGCGTCTTGCAAAACACCACCACCATTGGCAGCATCGGTGCCGGCATTTTCGCCACTACCCTCAATGCCAGCGGTTTTGGTTTGACCAATGCCGGTTCGCCCTTTGCTGCCAACACCAGTAGCACCAGCGCCAACGCCACTGGTGCTACTGCGCCCGGTAGTGCCAGCGCTGCCAATGGCGCAGGCCCGATCAGCGCCGGTAGCGGCACCCTGGCCAATGCAGTGGGCGGTATTAATGGCGGTAGCGCCAGCAGCGCCAATGGCAGCACGGCCAGCAATGGTGCCACGGTTAACCGTAGCAATGGGGCCGGTGCGGTCGCCATTGGCGGCGTAAGCGGCAGCAGTGGTGTCAGCAATGTGGCGCTGAATAATGGCGGTAAAAATAATGGCGTTGGTAATGTGGCGGCCACCAGTGTGGTGCGCTTGCCGGGTGCCAATGGCAATACCATCAGCATTAACTTGCCAACCAATCCAAACGGCTTTTTTGTTACCAGCAAAGACCCGAACAGCCAGTTTTTGGTGCAAGCCAATCCGCTGTTCCAGGTCGGTGCCAATACGGTTGGCTCCAACTATCTGGCCCAGCGTCTGGGGTTTGATCCGAATCAGGTGGAAAAACGCCTGGGTGATGCCAACTACGAAGCCTATCTGGTACGCCAGCAACTGATCGCCCAGACCGGTGGCAATGTCATCAAGGGCTATCGCAATGAAGCGGCGCAAATGCAGGCGCTGATGGATCAGGCTGTGACGCAAAGTGCGCAACTCGGCTTGCAATTCGGTCAGGAACCCAGCCCGGATCAATTGGCCCGTTTGAATCGCGACATCGTCTGGATGGTTGAAAGTGAAGTGGCCGGTCAGCGGGTACTGGTGCCAGTCGTGTATCTGGCAAAATCTACCCGGGACGGCATTGTGTCCGGCGCGGTGATCGCCGCCAACGACATCAATTTTGATGGCGAGTCGCTCAGCAATGTCGGCGGCAGCATCATTGCCGACAACAAGCTCAATATCAAAACCAAGGGCGATATCAAAAACGTCTCCGGTAATATCGCCGGTGGCAATGTCAGCCTGAAATCCACCTCCGGCTCCATCGTCAATGAAACCGTCGCCATTACCAATGG